>JAYVBB010000710.1:0-7085 GCA_043750715.1 Pseudomonadota bacterium
TCGGCACCGCGTTGACCTCATCTATGGAACTGAGCCTCGGCGTGCACGGCACCTTCGAGCACGTCCGTCCCGAAGACCGCGACCAACTCTTCCCTGAAGGCGCCGGCATCGGCGAAGGCTCGAGCGCGGGTGCCGTGACCTGGAGAGAAAGCCTGAAAGAAACCGGCTTCGCCACGGCGAGCCTGATGTTGAAAATGAAAGTCCTCGAAGCCCAGGGCCTCCGCCTCGCCTTCGCCCCCTTCATCGAATCCGGCGCCGGCGAACAAGCGACCTACTCGCTGACCCGCTCGGTCAGCCCGAAAGCCGGCTGGATGGCGATCACGACGTACGGCTCGGAAGGCGTCGCCGAAGTGTCCCTGAACGGCGGCTACCGCTACCGCGAGCCCGAAGCGCTCGGCGACCTGACTCTCAGAAACGAACTGTTCTACCGCGCCGCCCTCAAAGCCTACGCTTCGCGCGACTTCGCGCTGTTCCTGGCCGGCGACGCCCGGAAAATCATGGTCGCACGCAACGACCAGCTCGACGACCAAGGCAAGCTCTCTTACAAACCTTTCGAATCCGGTCAAGCCATCGGCGGTTTCGAAGTGAAGCTCGGCGAGGCGGAGCTGCAAGCGTTCTACGGCGCCCGCGCCAGCAAAGGCAAAGGCTTCTCGGGTTTCGGCGAGAAATCTTTCGGCGCCAGCGTCGCCTGGACGCTCGGCAACTACAAGGGTGCCCGCAACTCCCGTGACAGCGTCGGCGCCGGCATTCAGAAGGATCTGGCGGATAAAGACGAAGCGGAAGCGCTCGCGAAAGACGAAGCGAACAAAGCCAAAGCCGTGCCGGTGAAAGCCTCGACCGAAGACTATCCGGAAATGATCGGCAAAGACATCGACCCGCTCGACGCCCTCGGCACCGACAACGACGGCGACTTCAAGGACGCCGGCAAGCGCGCCGAGCAGAACAAGAAAGACGACTCGGTCGTATCCGAAGACGAGCGGATCGAAAAAGAGCTGAAGCAGATCAAGGAAGTCGAAGAAAAAGCCGACAAAGAGCGCGAAGCGCAGGAAAAAATCGAGCACGCCGACGCCCGCCGCAAGGCCGCCAAAGAGGGCAAAGAAGACGACAAACTGATGAAAGAGTGGATGGACGAAGCCGCCCAGGACTCGAACGAAGCCGGCACCATCACCAACGACGAAATGGACTGGAACGGCCTGGAGTAATCAAACGGCGGACAAGGTCAGTCTGATCTTCGCCGCCAGCTCTTCCCCGGCCTTCAGCCAAGCGACTCCGAGCCCTGAATGGACTGCATCCGGCAGCCCCATCCAGGGCTCGACGCAATAGAAGCCTTCGTCGGGACGCGTGTAGACGACCACGTATTTGAACGGATCCTTCTTGTCCCACTCGATGCCGAGGCGCAGGCGCGAAGCTTCGTCGACGACGCCGGCCCGCGGCTCGGCGAGATCCGCGAAGATCAGGCTCTGCAGCAGCGGCGAATCGGTGAGGGCGGTGGTTTCTTCCTCGTTCTCGGGGAAGACGGAAGCTTTGCCTGCGCCACCGGTCGGCGTCACGCGGATTTTGTGGCCCGCCTTCAGGTCGAGCCGGCCCTTGGCCGCGAAGAACGGGTGGAGTCCCAGGTTCACGGGCATCGGGTCGGCGTTTTTTCCGGCTTTGATCTTCAAGGCGATCGTCATCGCGTCGGCAGCGAGGTCGTAGCGCGCCGTCAGCGTGAACTGAAAAGGATAAAGTTCTTTCGAGCCGGCGCTTTCCTTCAGCTCGAGCGTGGCGCTCTGGCCGTCCTGGGCCGTCACCGCCCACGGAGCAGCGTAGGCGAAGCCGTGCAAGGGCATGTGGCGCACCTGGCCGTTCAGGGCATATTGCAGCGGCAATCCCTCGTGGAAGGACCGGCCGGCCAGCGGGAAGAGCACCGGCGCGCCACCGCCCGGCCAGCCGCTGCCCGTCATCGCGTAGTCGGGAGGGAGCCAAAGCATTTCCCGGGCGCTGCCGGCAGCCGTCGCGAGTTTCAGTGATTCGAGGAGGCCGCCGCGCTCCGGGCTGAGGATTGCCGAAGCCGGACCGTGCGCGAGTCTCAAGGTCATGCGGGCTTTACGCCTCGCGGAGGTCCGAAGTCCTGGCGGGTGCGCTGGCGGTAGCCGGAAGCCAGCTCGCCGGTCTTCCGCGTGAACTTCACGCGGTCCTCGCCGTAGCGGTCCTTGCCCTTCTGGCGCATCGCGGTCGCCGGGCCGGCGAGGTATTCGTCGAGCGACGCCTGGTTGGCGAACAGGTATTCGCAGCGAATCGTGCGCTCTCCGAAACGGATCGCCTGGAACTGCTCGCAGCCCCGGACGGTCAGCAGATCGGGGCCGTGCTCGTAGCGCATCCAGGACAGGAAATCCGCGGCCGTGGCGGTGTCTTTGGCTTCCGCTTCGACTTCGTAGCGGACGGGCACGCCGTTGACGCCCTGCACCAGGTCGGCCAGCTGCCAGAGGTCCGAGACGACGTGGTCGGGTCGCAGCCGCTCGGCGTCGAGCGCTTGCGAGCCGCCCGGGCGCGGCAGGAAGCAGGTCATGACGCCGCGCTCTTTGGCCGGCACCAGGTCGAAGTCCGTGTACGCGGCGACGTGCAGCCACGAGGCTTTGTCGTAGCCCAGGCGCTTGGTCACGAAGTCGACGATCTGGTCCCAGGCTTCGGCGTGCGGCTTGTACGCCTTGAGGTCTTCCGCCATCACCTGGACGTCGAACGACAGGCCGAGTGATTTCTGCGCGTCGGCGAGGTGCCGGTAGTCGGAATTGGTCACGCAACCGATCATCGCCATGCTCGACAGATGCTGGAGGGCGCGGCTGTCGGCGAAGGGCTTGGCCAGGCCGATGCCCGTCGAGAAGAACTGCGTCATCGCCGGCGATGCATGCTGCGACATCTCTTGCGCGACTTCCGCGAGCAGCTGGGTGTAGGTCAGAAACGGAAGCTTCGGCCCCTGCCTTGCGGCGGAGGCGCGCAGGAAAGCCTGGTAGCGGCCAGGAAAGGCTTCCTCGACGTAGGACTGCCAGTCGAGGAGCGTGCCGTAGATGTCAAAGGTGATCAGGCGAATCGGGCTCATCGCCTTCAAGATAGGACTTTCCCTGAAAAAATCCAGTAAATTTGGGCGAACGACGCAAGCCCTCGATTTAGCCAGCAGCCCGCGGGCCGGGTTATCATTAACAAAAGACCCTTCTGGAGGTAACAGCCTTGGAATCCCTTTGGCTTTGGGCCACCGTGCACCCCGTCGCCCTCGTCGCTTTGGCGCTTTTCGGCTTCCTCGCGGTCGTGGCGATCCGGGACGTCACGCAGAAGACGCATACGATCAAGCACAACTTCCCGGTCGTCGGCCACATCCGCTACTTCTTGGAGATGATCGGTCCGGAGCTGCGCCAGTATTGGGTGGCAAACGACAAGGAAGAGATGCCGTTCAACCGCGCCGAGCGGACCTGGATCTACGCCTCGGCGAAGGGTCAAAACAGCAACTTCGGCTTCGGCACGACCGAGACGCTGTACGACATGGGTTACCCGATCATCAAGCACTCGGTATTTCCTTATCCTGAGTCCGAGTTCAGGGGCCTGGCGGACGGCGACAAGACCGCCATCCCGTGCCTCAAGGTGCTCGGCGAAGTGAACCGCCGGCCCAAGGCCTTCCGCCCGAAGTCGATCATCAACATCTCCGCGATGTCGTTCGGCTCGCTCGGCGAAAACGCCGTCTCGGCGATCAACAAGGGTGCCGCTGCCGCTGGCTGCTACCAGAACACAGGTGAAGGCGGCATCAGCCCGTACCACAAGAACGGCGCCGACCTGATCTATCAGCTGGGTACTGGCTACTTCGGCAGCCGGGACGACAACGGCCGCTTCAGCATGACGAAGTTCAAGGAACGCCTGGCCGCCACCCCGTCCGTGCGCGGCATCGAGGTCAAGCTGTCGCAGGGCGCCAAGCCAGGCAAGGGCGGCATTCTGCCGGGCAAGAAGGTGACGGCCGAGATCGCCGCGATCCGCGGCGTCGCGATCGGCAAGGACTGCATGTCGCCGAACAACCATTCCGAGTTTTCCAGCGTCGACACCCTGATCGACTTCGTCGAGCGGATCGCCGGCGAGACCGGCCTGCCGGTCGGCATCAAGAGCGCCGTCGGAGGCCTGGATTTCTGGAAAGACCTCGCCGAGCGGATGGTAAAGCGCAAGGCCGGCCCCGACTGGATCACGATCGACGGCGGCGAAGGCGGCACGGGTGCCGCCCCGTTGACGTTCGCCGACCACGTTTCACTGCCCTTCAAGATCGGCTTCGCGCGCGTTTACGAGACCTTCCAGAAGGCGGGAGCCGAAAAACGGGTCGTCTGGATCGGATCCGGCAAGCTCGGCATGCCCGACCGCGCGATCATCGCTCTGGCGATGGGCTGCGACATGATCAACATCGCCCGCGAGGCGATGATGGCCGTCGGCTGCATCCAGGCGCAGAAGTGCCACACCGACCATTGCCCGGCGGGTGTCGCGACGCAGAACAAGTGGCTGCAGTCCGGCCTGAACGTCGAGCACAAGGCGATGCGGATGGAGCGCTTCATCAAGAGCTTCCGCAAGGAGCTCATCTCGCTCACGCACGCCGCGGGTTATCAGCATCCGGCCGAGTTCACGGGCCAGGACATAGAGTTCTCGACGGGAGTGAACCAGTTCACGCCGCTCGCGACCGTGCTCGGGTACGCCAAGACGCCGATTCCCTTCGAAGGCCCGACCCTACTCAAAGCTATCAGCTGACTTAGGCCCTAAGTCACCGGAATCCGCGGCACGCCATTTCGGCGTTCCTGACGCCGCGTCCCCATGCTAAGTCTTGACCCGACTTTAACAAATCGTTTCGTCGGGGTACGGGCATGCGCATTAGCTGGAGCTTGGCGTTTTTGTGGGCATTTGGCGGCTGGAGCTGCAGCCCGTTCCAGGGACGGCACGGGGTCACCGACTCGCAGCAAGTCATCGAGGATAGAATCGACGAGCTCCTCGAGGTGATGACGCTCGAGGAAAAGATCGGGCAGCTGACGCTCTACTCCACCAACTGGGAAGACACCGGGCCTTCCGTGCCTGTCGAGTACGAGGCCGAGATCAAAGCCGGCCGCGTCGGCGCGATTTTCAACGGCTATACCGCGCGCTTTACGCGCGAGCTGCAGGAAATGGCAGCCAGTACCCGCCTCGGCATTCCCCTGCTCTTCGGCTACGACGTCATCCACGGCTTCAAGACGATCTTTCCGATTCCGCTGGGGGAAAGCGCGAGCTGGAACCTGGAGCTGATCCAAGGCACCGCGCGCGTCGCGGCGACGGAGGCCGCCGCGTCGGGACTGCACTGGACCTTCGGCCCGATGGTCGACATCGCCCGCGACCCCCGCTGGGGGCGGATCGCCGAGGGCGCCGGCGAGGACACTTTTCTCGGGTCCCGGATCGCGGCGGCGCGGGTGCAAGGCTTTCAAGGCGAGGCTCTGGGCAAGGACGACGCGGTCATGGCTTGCGTCAAGCACTTCGCTGCTTACGGCGCCGCCGAGGGCGGCCGGGACTACAATACGGTGGACGTCTCCGAGCGCACGTTGCGCGAGGTCTATCTGCCTCCGTTCAAAGCCGCCGTCGACGCCGGCGCGGCAAGTCTGATGACGGCGTTCAACGAGATCGCGGGGGTGCCGAGCACCGCGAACGCCTGGTTGACGAAGGACGTGCTCAGGGACGAGTGGGGCTTTCAGGGCTTCGTCGTCACCGATTACACGGCCATCAACGAGCTCATTCCGCACGGCGTCGCGGCGTCGCTTGCCGACGCCGGCGAGCTGGCGCTGGAGGCCGGCATCGACATGGATATGCAGGGCGGAGTCTTCCGGCAAAACCTCGCGGCGCTGGTCGCCGAGGGCCGCGTCGACGAAGGGTCGGTGAACACCGCCGTGCGGCGCGTCCTGCGCGCGAAATTCCAAATGGGACTGTTCGACGATCCGTACCGGTTCAGCGACCCGGAGCGCGAGCGCGAGCGGACCTTCACCGCCGCAACGCGCGCCAAGGCGCGCGAAGCGGGGAGGCAGGCGATCGTCCTGCTGAAGAACGAACGGAACCTGCTGCCGCTCGCGAAAAACCTCGGAAAAATAGCGTTGATCGGACCGCTGGGAGACGACCGCAAGGAGCTGATCGGACCCTGGTCGGCGGCGGGGGACTTCACGCAAGCGGTGTCGCTGCTGGACGGGTTGAAAGCGAAAGTGGCGTCTGATACCGAAATTCTCGTCGCGCGCGGCGCGGGCATCGACGACAGCGACCGCTCGGGCTTCGCCGAAGCCCTCGCCGTCGCGGCAAGGTCCGACGTGGTGATCGCGGCGCTCGGCGAGGCCGCCAGCATGTCCGGCGAGGCGGCGAGCCGCAGCTCGCTGGAGCTCCCCGGAGTCCAGCTCGAATTGCTGAAAGAGCTGCAGGCTCTCGGCAAGCCCGTGGTGCTGGTCCTGATGAACGGGCGCCCACTGCTGCTCAATTGGCCGGCGGAGCACGTGCCGGCGATCCTCGAAACGTGGTTTCTCGGCACCGAATCCGGCAACGCGATCGCCGACGTCCTCTTCGGCGACTACGCTCCGACAGGAAGGCTGCCCGTCAGCTTCCCCCGTCACGAAGGCCAGATTCCGCTCTACTACAACGCCAAGAACACGGGCCGTCCCTTCAGCGCGGACGACAAGTACACCTCGAAGTACCTCGACGTGCCGAACACGCCGCTTTATCCCTTCGGCTACGGTCTTTCCTACACGACGTTCGCGTTCTCTAACGTGAGACTCAGCAAGACGGAGATCGCGCCGGACGAAGGCTTCGACGTCCTGGTCGACGTCACCAACACGGGCGACCGGGGAGCCACCGAAACGGTGCAGCTCTATCTCACCGACGAGGTCGCCTCGGTGACGCGTCCGGTGAAAGAGCTGAAGGCGTTCCAGCAGGTGCTGCTCGCACCGGGCGAGATGCAGACCGTCACGCTGAGCGTCGCCAACGACGCGCTGGCATTTTACGACCTCGCCCTCGAGCGGCGGGTCGAAAGCGGCCGCTTCCAGGTGCTGGTCGGGCATGATTCCGGGGAGCTGCTTGCGGCGCCGCTG
>JAYVBB010000711.1:0-2315 GCA_043750715.1 Pseudomonadota bacterium
TTCGACACCGGCGGCATCAACCTGAAGCCGCACGAAGGTTTCGTAAACTGCATGAAGAACGACATGGGCGGCGCCGGCCTCATGATCAACCTCTTCCAAGCGCTCGTCGAGTCGGGCTATGGGGGCCCTCTCGCGTGCGTCATCCCTTGCTGCGAGAACCTGATCGCGGAACGCTCGATGAAACCAGGTGCGATCATAAAATCCTACAGCGGCAAGAACGTCCTCATCGAGCACACCGACGCCGAAGGCCGCCTGATCCTCGCCGACGCGATTGCCTACGGACAGAAGCACTTGAAACCCGCGCTGACGATCGTCGCGGCGACGCTGACGACCGCGTCGCTGCGCCAGTTCACGAACTTCTTCACTGCCGTCCATTTCGCCAACACGGCCTTCGAGGACGGGCTCCGCCGCGCCGGGAAGGCGTGGGGCGAGGAGTTCTCGTTCTGGGGCGAGTTTCTGCCGTTTTTGAACGCCAATAAAACGAACGCCGCCGACCTTACCAACATGGGCCGGATGCCGTCCCACGCCAGCATGGGCGGCTCCTGCAACGTCGCCGCGCACTTCCTGAAGGAGTTCGCCAGCTCTCCGCTCATCCACGTCGACATCTTCGCGTCGACTTGGAACTGGAGCGGAGACTACCCGGGAGCGCACTACGGGGCGACCGGCGCGCCGTTCAACTCGCTCTTCCAGTGCATTCGTCAGAGTCCCGACCTTTGGGGGTATCAGTGAGCGAAACGCCGAAGTCCGAGCGTCTGATCGTCCTGACGCTCGCGAGCGTCCAGTTCATCAGCATCCTCGAATTCATGATCGTCATGCCGCTCGGGCCGGACTTCGCCCAGGATCTCGGCATCCCGACGTCGAGCCTCGGCATCGTAGGAGGCAGCTACACGGCCGCCGCCGCGGTCGCCGGCCTCGTCGGCTCGTTCTTTCTCGAGCGCTTCGACCGAAAGCACGCGCTGATCGTGCTGATGTTCCTGCTCGTGGCGGCGACCGCCGCCGCGGGTCTGGCGGTCGACCTGCCTACCCTGCTTTTGGCGCGCGTCGCCGCGGGCATTTTCGGCGGTCCGGCCATGTCGATGGCGATGGCGATCATCGCCGACGTCGTGCCCCCGGAGAGGCGGGGGAGGGCGATGGGCACCGTCATGAGCTCGTTCGCGATCTCGTCGGTCGCGGGCATTCCGGCCGGCTTGGAGCTCGCCCGCTGGGGTGGCTGGCGTGCGCCGTTCTTCGCGATTTCCGCCCTGGGCGTCGTCGTCATCCTGACCGCTTTCTTCCGGCTTCCGAATCTCAGGGGCCATCTCAGCAATCGCACGGAAGCCAAGCAGGCGTTCTCGATGTTTGGCGGTTTGCTCAAGAAGGACAGCGTCCGCACGGCCTTCCTGATGTCGGTCATGACGATGACTGGCCTCTTTCTGATCATCCCCAACATCTCGACTTACGTTCAGAAGAACCTGGGATTTCCGCGCGCCCAGATGAGCTTTCTCTACCTCGCAGGCGGCCTCGTCAGCATTTTCACCATGCCTCTGGTCGGCCGGATCGTGGACAAGCGCGGCCCCGTGCTGGTGTCCTGGATCGGCACGATCGTGCTGACGGCCGTCCTCGTGGCGTGGTTCGTGTTCGAGCCGCCGCTTTGGGCGATCCTGCCGCTCTTCGTAGTCATGATGGCGTCGTCGAGCTTTCGGAACGTGCCGTTCCAGACCCTGACTTCGCAGGTTCCCGCTCCCCACGAGCGCGCCCGCTACATGTCGCTCCAGTCCTGCGTTCAGCACGTCTCGACGAGCCTCGGCGCCTTCTGCTCGTCGATCCTCCTCACCGAGGGGCCGAACGACTCGTTGGTCGGCATGCACGACGTCGCGCTGATGTCGATCACGCTGACCGTCACGCTGCCGTACCTGCTGGCTAAGCTCAATCGCCAGATCCAAGCCGCTAGGACGCCTTTGGCGGCACCGTCCGGCCCTGCGGCGCCGGCGTAGCCTGGGCCTCCATCTTGATGTTCATGCGCTTCATGATCTCGAGGAAGCTCGTCTTGTCGATCGATTTGCGCAGGGCTTCCTCCGCGTCGACCACGCCGTCCTTGACGAGCTTCGCCAGGGACTCGTTGAGCAGGATGTTGCCTTCGCCCTTCTGCGTCTGCATGTGGTTCGGGATCATGTGATTCTTGCCTTCGCGCACCATCGCGGAGACGGCGTCGTTCATCACCAGGATCTCGTGGGCGGCGACGCGGCCGCCGGCCTTCTTCTTCAGCAGAGTTTGCGCGACGACGCCTTTGAGCGACGACGACAGCATCATCCGCACCTGCTCCTGACGGTCGGTCG
>JAYVBB010000712.1:0-8480 GCA_043750715.1 Pseudomonadota bacterium
GTCGGCGTCTTTCACCTAGACGTAGAACGTGAACTGCACGTCCTTCGCGATCTTGTCCATCGCGACCGACAGCCGGTGGAGCATCGCCGCCTTCTCGGACAGGCCCGCCTTCACCTCGAAGCCGGACTTCAGCATCGAGGCGATCGCGATCGTCAGAGACATCAGGATGGCGACCGTGATCACCACCTCGATGAGCGTGAAGCCGGCTTGCTTCCGCATCATCCGCCCCCGTTCGGCTGCGTCGGGTCGACTTGCGGCTGGTCACCGTTCGGCGGCAGACCGCCAGGCGGCAGACCGCCAGGAGGCAGGCCGCCAGGAGGCAGGCCGCCCGGAGGCACCCCGCCCGGAGGCGTGTTCTTGCCGACCTGGGTTTTCTTCGGCGGGGGCTTCGTCAGCTTGTCGAAGACCGGTTTCAGCGTCCCGAGAAACTCGTCGAGCTTCACCTGATTCGTCATGAGGTAAGTCATGCCGGTGCTGTTGCGCTGCGCGCCCTCCGCCCATGACACGTCGACGTGCGCCGTCATGAAGATGGGCTCGTCACCGAAGATCTGCTTCACGACTTGGTCGATCATGTCGCCCGAGACGGGAGGCTTGCCGCCCGCCGACGCTTCCTTCTTCTCCCCGTCCTTGTCCTTCGAGTCGCCGCCGCCGAGCACCTGCGAGATCAGCTGCGTGAAGGGGAACTTCCACTCCTTGATTTCGAGCGAGTACGAATACTCGTCGAAGTCCTCGAACTTCTGCTCGACGACGTTGGTCTCGAGCTCTTTGAACGGCTTCGTCCGCCAGTAGTATTCGACCTGCGCCATGACGCGTTTGGCGAGCCAGCCCGCCTGCGTCACGTTCCGCCCGTAGTCGGCGAAAACGATCGAGTTGCCCTGCACGGCGGCCACTTCCAGGATCAAAAACGACACGATCGCGAGCGCGATGACCGTCTCGATCAGGGAAAAGCTCGCCTGGGAGCGGGCGCGGGCTTTAGGATTCCTTGTCATTGTGCACGTCGATTTCCACGTAGCCAGGCTCGACTTCTCCCGTGCCTTCGTACGGATTGGTAACCATGGTGTAAGCAGTGTTCGGATCCTCGTCCGGCTGCATTTCGTCCTTCTTCATCGCGATGTGGACGACGGAGCGTTCGACGTAGCCGCCAGGGAAGAAGTAGATCATTCCCCTCGCCTCCGCGCCCAGCTCGGCCAGGTCCTGCTTGTGGCCGTGATGCTCAGCCTGCATGTCGCGAATCATCATGTGGGGACCGAGCGAGCGGGCGCCCCACTCGAGGCTTTCCACGCGCGACCACTGCGCGGCTTTCAAACTCTCCTTGGCCGTCACGACGGGAGACGTCGGCGCGATTTCCTTGCCTTCCTTTTCCGGATCGCTGACGGCCTGACCGGCTAGCTCGACGTATTCCTGGAACTTCGTGTCGAAAGCCTGCAGCTCGTCCTTCTCCTCGGCTTCGGTCGGGTCGCGGTCGATCTTGTCCATGCCGAGGTAAACTTCCGGCTTGCTGGCTTCCTCCAGCCAGTACTCTCCGCTATTGAACATGAAGACGAGCCGATAAGTCTTGCCGGTCAGGACCGACAAGTCGTACGCGTTACGGACGTCGCCCGCGAGGATGCTGAGCTTGCTCGACGTGTCGGCGCCCGTGCGCGTGTTGAACTGCGGCAAGGCGACCGTGTACACAAAAGCGATGAGCGCCACGACGACGATCACTTCAATTAGGCTAAAGCCGGCTGAGGATCTCGTGTGGCGCAACGAGGGTCTCCGAGAGTGGGGTCAGTCCCTCGACTGTCCCCGTCTTTTACGGCGAGCTGGCGGACTGGGCTTCCGTTTCAGGATACGTGATGTCGTCGGCCGATCCGGTCTGGCCGTCCTGGCCGCCGGAGATGATTTTGAATTGACGGCCGTCGGACTCGTACGTGAAGTCGTTGCCCCAAGGATCTTTCAGCTTGTTCGGTTCGATGTAGGGGCCGCGCCAGGATTTGCTGTCGCCGGGGTTGTCGAGGAGCGCCTTGAGGCCCTGGTCGGAGCCCGGGTATTTGTTGTTGTGAATGCGGTACATCTGCAAGCTCTGCTGGATCACGCCCATCGCGAGCTTGGTCTGGTCCTTCTTCGCCTCTTCCGACTGGCCGATCAGGTTCGACACCATGTACGCCATCAAAGTGCCGAGCAGGGCGACGACGATGATGATCTCGATCAGGGACATGCCTCGCTCGCCCTGCGCCAGGTGCGGAGCGTTGAGGACGGAGCGGAGGCGGGCCTGAATGCGGCGCAACTGATAGGACATGGGGGACCCTTTATATGTGACCGTCGACGGGAGAGTTGTATTACCTTCAGTATGAATAACAGATTAGCGTATTTGGTTCATGATGGAAAACATCGGGACCATGACGGCGCCGATGATGCCGCCGGCGGATCCCGCCATCACGATGATCATCGCGGGTTCGATCAGCGAGATGAGGCCCTCGATCTTCCGCGTGACCTCGGCCTCGTATGCGACCGCGACGTGAGACAGCATCTCCTCCAGTTGCCCCGTGCGCTCGCCGGTGAGGATCATATGGGTCACAAGTGGCGGAAATTGATTGCTTTTTTCGATAGTCGAGCCGAGGCTGCGGCCTTCCTGCACCGAGATTTTGGATTGTTCCAAAACGTCGGCGATGACGACGTTCGTGATGATGTTTTTGGTGATCTCGAGGGCCTTGATGATCGGCACGCCCGAAGCGAGCAGCGTCGACAGCGTCTGAGTGAAACGCGATACCTGCAAACGCATGATGAGCGGTCCGAAGATCGGCATCTTGAGCATCATCGAGTCGAACTTCCAGCGGCCTTTCTCGGAACCGACCCAGCGCCGGAACAGAAAGAAGATCAGTCCGAGAACGATCGGCACGACGTACCACTGGTTCTGCAGAAACTCCGAGATGGCGACGACGACTTGCGTGTACCAAGGAAGCGGCGCCTTGAGGCTCGTGAAGATCTTCTGCAGCTTCGGCACCAAACTGATCATCAAATACGCAATCAGGCCGACCTGGGCGATTAGCATCACGGCCGGGTACATCATGGCCGAGACGACTTGGCCCTTCGCTTCGACTTCCTTCTCCATGTAAGTGGAGAGCCGGTCGAGGACGAGGCCGAGCGTACCGGACGATTCGCCGGCGCGGACCATGTTCACGTAGAGGCGGTTGAACACGGCGGGAAACTGGACCAGCGAGTCGGCGAGGCTTTTGCCCTCGGAAACCTGCTCGCGGACCGCGTTCAGCGTGTTCCGAAGCACGATGTTCTCGACTTGGGCCGTCAGTGCCTTGAGTGATTCGTCGAGCGGAATGTGGGCGTTCGCGAGCGTCGCGAATTGACGCGACATGATCGCGATGTCCATTTGCTTGACGTTGCCGGCAAAGAGCGACTTCTTCGCCTTCATCTTGTCGAGGGAGGCTTCTTCCTTCAGCTCGGAGACGACGATCTTGTCTTTTTGGCGCAGGCGGGCGCGGGCGGTCTTCGGCGATTCCGCCTCGATCTTGCCCTTCTTGGCCGCTCCCGTTTTGGAGTCGTAGCCTTTGTACGTATAAATTGGCACTAGGCCGCCTTGTTACCGCAAGTCGTCAGTCTGCGTATTGGAGAGAGCTTCTTCAAGCGACGTGAGTCCCGACAGCACCTTGAGAATCGCCGAATCGCGGAGCGTCTTCATGCCTCCTTCGATCGCCTTTTTCTTGATCTTGTTCGCGTCCTGGCTGCCGAGCAGCGTGTCGCGAATCGGGTCATCGATGATCATCAGCTCGTGCACGCCCATCCGGCCCTGGTACGACAGGCCGTGACATTCTTCGCAGCCGTCGCCGGCGCGGTAGATCTTCTTGCCGGTGATTTGCTGGCGGGTGACTCCCATCAGCGTCAGCTCGCCGTCGAGCGGATCGTAGGACTCGCGGCAATTTTGGCAGAGCTTGCGGATCAGGCGCGTCGCCATGATGCCGAGCACCGACGACGAGACCTGGAAGGGTTGAATCCCCAAGTCCAGGAAACGCGTCACCGTCGTCGCGGTGTCGTTGGTGTGGAGCGTCGAGAACACCAAGTGACCGGTCATCGACGACTGGATGGCGATGCCCGCCGTCTCGCCGTCTCGGATCTCACCGATCATGATCACGTCCGGGTCCTGGCGGAGGATGGAGCGGAGGCCTTCCATGAAGGTCAGCCCGATCTTTTCCTTCACCTCGACCTGACCGACGCCGGCGAGCTGGTATTCGACCGGGTCTTCGATCGTCACGATGTTGATGTCGGTCGTGTTGATGTGCATGAGCGACGCGTAGAGCAGCGTCGTCTTACCGGAGCCGGTCGGACCGGTGACCAGGCAGATGCCGTGGCTTTGCTCGATCAGGTGCGTCCACTTCTCGAAGATCTCGGGGTCCAGACCCATGTCTTCCAGGCGCTTGGCGCCGGTCGATTTGTCGAGCAGACGCATGACGATCCGCTCGCCGTGGGCCGTGGGCAGCACCGAAAGACGGACGTCGATTTCCTTGCCGGCGACGCGGAAGTTGATCCGGCCGTCCTGCGGAACCCTCTTCTCGGCGATGTTCAGCTTGCCGATGATCTTGATCCGGGTGGCGAGCGTCGAGGCGTGCCGGCGCGGGATCTGCATCTTGTCCTGGAGAGCGCCGTCGATCCTAAACCGCACCATGATCTCGTTTTCGTACGGCTCGATGTGAATGTCCGAGGCGCGCTCTTTGGTCGCGCGGGCGAGCAGGCCGTTGACTAGCCGGATGATCGGCTTTTCGTCGTCGGTCGACTCCAGCAAGTCGCGCGTTTCCTCGAGGTCGTCGTCGGCGCCGACGTCGGGAGCGTTCAAGTCCTCGAGGACTTTCTGGGAAGCGTCGTTCGAGCGTTCGTAGACGCGGTTGATCGAGTTCTCGATCACCGACGGCGGGCTGACGATCATGTTGATGTTGGTCGACAGGATCAGGCGCAGGTCGTCGAGCGGGAAGATGTTGAGCGGATCGGCGACGGCGACGGTGACGTTGAAGTCGTCCTTCGCTACCGGCAGGATCTTGTGGTCCCGGCAGAACTGGATGGGGATGTTGTCGACGAGCGACGGGTCGATGTCGTTGGTCGGCAGACGCGAGTAGTAAGGCAGGTCGAGCTGGTACGCCAGGGCGCGCAGCACGTCCTCCTCGCTGATCATGTCGTTTTCGACCAGAATTTCGCCGATCTTGGCCCCGGCGCTCGACGGCTCCTGCTGCTTCTCCAGCGCCTGGCCGAGCTGCTCTTCCGTCAACGCCTGCGACTCGACCAGAATCTGGCCGAGCGTCTTGCGCTGGAGCTTCCTGAAGGAAACGGTGGGCAGGTTGGACCACTTCGGCTGCGCCGGCGGATCTACCGCCGGGCCCTGCGTGGACGCATCCTTCGCTCCAGATTCCGGGCTTTCGTCATCAACCATTTTTTTCTCTATTTTCGTCATGCTTCATCCCTGGACCTAACCCTGTCCGCCGTAGCCTTGGCGAAGGCGGATCACTCCGGCGGCGGTTCGGCCTCTGGCGGCGGCTCCGGCGGCGGCGGCGGCTCGGGCACATTGTCGCCCCCTCCCCCACCACCACTCATGTCCCCGCCGCCGCCCCCGTCCATGTCCGGAGAAAGCGGAACGTAGGTCGGCGATTCATCCATCTTCTGGCCCTTCGGCTCTTCTTTCTCGTCGCCGCCTTCCTTCTTGGCCGGGCCCATGTCGCTCTCGCTCGAGTCTTCACGCATGGACTTCAGCAATTCCTCGCGGCGGGCTTTCTCCGCCTTGTCGCCGTCGTCGGCGACGTACTGGCCGTCTTCCCGCGTCGGCAGGAGCGCGTAGAAGTCGTCGTCGACGTGGCTCGAGCCGAAGATCGCGGCGAGGTATTGGTCCCGCTCCTCGATCTTCGCTTTGTAGACCTGCGCCAGGTCGTCGGCGCCGTGGATGATGTGCGGCGTCAGGAAGATCATCAGGTTCGTCTTGACGTGGGAGAGGTCCGAGTTCCGGAACAGCCAGCCGATGATCGGGATGTCGCCGAGCAGCGGAATCTTCTTGTAGATCTGGAATTCCTGGTTCTGGACGAGACCCGAGATCACGACCGTATGCGAGTTCTTCACCGTGACGATCTGCTTGGTCTTGCGCTTGGCGACTTTCGGCAGCTGCGTCGTCGCGTCGACGCTCGCGGAGTTGGCGTCGAGCGAGATGTTGAGCGTCACGTAGTTCGCGTGGCTGATCGTTGGCTTGACCGTCAGGTTGAGGTCGACGTCTTCGTGCTCGACCTTGTTCACCGTCGCGCCGGTCTGGGCCGAGAGCTCCGACGACTTGAAGAAGATCTTCTCGCCGACGACGATCTGGGCTTCCTCGTTGTTGGAGGTCAGCACGTTCGGGGACGACAGGACGCGGGTGTTGGCGTCCGTCTTGATGAGCTTGATCAACGCGCCCGGCCGGAACTTGCCGAGGCCCGCGATCTCGACTTCCTTGCCCGAGAGAATGCCCACCGTCATGTCGTCGGCGAAGACGCCGGCGGCTTGCTGGACGGTGGTCGCCGACGTCGTCGACGAGCCCGTGCTGGAGGCCTGCGCCACGACGAGGGGGCCGATGCCGCCGCCCTGCCAGGTCGTCGCGACCGAAGAGCTGCCCGGACCGCCACGGCCGCCGAAGATCGACGTGCCGAACTTGAAGCCCGAGTTCATGTTGATGTCCAGGATGTCGGCCTCGACGAACACCTGCGAGCGGCGCAGGTCGAGCTTCCGGATCAAGGAGTTGATCGTCTGGTATGCGGCGTGGCTGCCCGTGATCAGGAGCGCGTTGGACGATTCGTCCGGAGCGATCTTGACGTCGTCGGAGAGCTCGGCGACGGAGATGGGTTCGTTGGCCGCACCACCCGGAGGCGGCGCGCCGCCGATCGGCGGCCGGCGTACGGCGCCGTTCTTGCTCTTGCTTCCGGTCGCGAGCGCTTGCAGCGTCGCCGCGAGCTTCTTGGCGTCGGCATAGTCGAGCGGACGGACGTGCACCGTCGACTGGCGGGACGGGTCGTCGAGCTGGATGTCGAACTTCCGGACGAGCTGCTTGACGTCGGCGATCGTGCGCGGCGGGCCGAAGATGATGACCGAGTTGGTGCGCTCGTCCGTCATGATCTTGTAGCTGCGGTAGCCTGAACCACCCGCTCCCTTTTTCGCCGCGGCGCTGTTCTTGAAGATCTCGGACACTTTGTCGGCGATCGACTTCGCTTCCGCGTAGCGGATCGGCATGATAGCGACTTGGGCTTGCTGCCCCTGGACGTCGAGGAGCTCGAGAATGTCGAGGACGCGGCGCACTTTGTAGCCGGAGTCGGATATGATCAGGGTATTGGTCGGCTGATACGCGATCATCGAGTTGGACGAAACGATCCGCGACAGCGTCGACTGGATCTCTTTGGCGTCGATGTATTTCAGCGGCACGATCTGCGTGATGATCTCGTCCGTCATCGGCGTCCAGTTGGAGCCGAGGAAGGTCTTCAGGTTACCCTTCACGGCGGTCCGGACGGGCATGATCTTGATGACCTTGCCGGTTTCGACGATCGTCAGGCCGAGCAGGTTCAAGGCGGAGAGGAAGGCCTGGTAGGCTTCCTCTTTCGTGACTTTGCGTGGCGAGATGATCTGGACCTTGCCGTTGACGTTCCGGTCGAGGATCACGTTCTTGCCGGTCCACAGGGCGACGGCTTTGATGATGTCCTTGATCTCGGTCGGCTCGGGGAAGTCGATGTTGACGAGCTCCTGGCCCGACGGCACGGCGGCGGCGCCTTTGGCGTCGATCTTGACGACTGCGTTCTTGGGCGACGGAGCGGACGGTGCCGCCGTCGGCTTATTCGACGCGGCGGGGGAAGCCGGCTTGGTCGGGCTCGTCGGCTGGCTGGGAACCGGCGTCGGAGGCGGCGCGCCTTCGACCTCCGGCGGCTGCGCTGGCTCTTCCGCCGGCTCCGGCAGATCCTGGTCTTCCGCGGGCAGATCCCCCGCAGTGCCGTTGCCGTTCGGCTGGGTCGGCGGCGGAGGAGGAGGCGCGCCGGCGTCCTCTTGCCCGAACGCGACCCGATTCAAAGACAGGGATCCGAAAGCGACGCAAAGGGCCATCACCCAGGGCGCCAGCTCTCTTTTCTGACCAACTCGCAGCGCAAACATCTGCATCTCCTGCCTGAAGGAATTCCCTACTTGATCCGGCACGTAATCGTCATCGGCGTGGTACCGCGTCTGAGGATGTGAATCCTGACTTCTCGTTCGTCCTGGAAAGCCTGGTAGAGGGTGAAGCCCTGCTCGGGTTGCTTGAGGCTGGTTTCGTTGACCTGAGTGATGATGTCGCCGTTCTGCAAGCCGGTCTTGCCCAGAAGACTCGACTGGTCGATCGCGAAGATCTTGAAGCCGTTCATCTGAGCGTCGGTGGTGTTGGGAACCAGGCGGGCCTTCTGGATAATTGTACCAAAGCCCGGGCCAAGTTCATCCTGCACGTACTTCTCGTCGAAAGCGCAGTCGCCTCC
>JAYVBB010000713.1:0-2507 GCA_043750715.1 Pseudomonadota bacterium
CCAGAAACAGCACACCGCTGATTATAAGCTCGAGACGCCAAAGACCCTGTTTCATATCCGTCCTCCATCACACTCATAAATATCTAAAACTACAGGAGATTATTTTTTAATTTGCCCTTTTGCTAAAGCGTGGGGGCGATTCAGCCGATCTTGGACCTAGGAACACGCGCATCAGTCCCAGGGTAAGGGGTCACGCCATGAGTAGCGAACAGGTCTGGTACGTCTATCAGAACGGGCAGCAGCTCGGGCCCTTCGCAGGGCTGCAGATCAAGCAGATGGTAGATAGTAAAATGATCCCCCAGGACGCCTTCCTTTTCAAGGTGGGTTGGAAGGACTGGCGCCCGATCGAGGAAACCCTCGACGAGGTGGGGGCAGAGACCACCAATGCGCACAAGCCGCTTCCTGAGGCCTCCTCCGACGAGCGCCGGGCTACCGCGCCGCGCGCGACCATCAATGGCCGGGTCGTGGTTCATAACAACGGACAGCTGGTCATCGGCGCCGGCGTCAACATCTCCTCGACGGGCATCTTCGTCGAGACCAAAGACCAGATCTTCACGGTCGGCGAGCGCCTGAAGCTCTCCGTCCGCGCCGACAGCTTCGCGCGCCCCTTCAACGTGGTCGCGCAGGTCGTCCGCTTCAACTCCGACCCGAAGTTCCCCGTCGGCTACGGCCTCCGCTTCGAAGACCTGGACGCCACGGTCGCGTCCGAGATCCAGGCTTCCGTCGACGGCCAGAATCGCGCCAAGAACGGGCAGAAGCTCGCCAAGTAAAAGTTGCTGCAACGCTCATTCGCTCCGAACGACAAGAGGGCTCGCATGTCTCAGATGATCGGTACACCGACGAATTGGAAAGGCACCAAAAGCCTTGAGCAGGCCACCCAGCTCATCGACTACGGTGTCATCCTGAAGTGGCGTGACATGCGCACCTTGCGCCGCGCGCTCAAAGCCGAAGAAGAAGAGCAAGTGATCCGTCACTTCGCCAAACGCACCGTCGAGCGGTCCGGCCAGCGCCTGCAGGCCGAAATCCTCGTCGAAAGCGTGATGATCTGGCTCGCCAACGCGGCAAGCGAGAAGCTGCTCCACGTCTTTCTCGAAGAGCTCTTTGCCCAGCCTGGCTGCGACGACGCCTGCTGGCAGATCGTCGAGATCGCTTTGACCAGCGAGCTCTCCGAGCACAGCCACGAAGGCGACATCTTCGAAATGGCCGTCGCGCTCATCTGCGAGCTCGGCATCAACGTGCAGGAATACAACAAAGCCTACCCGGGCGAGTTCCAGCGCGCCCAGGCGCTCCTCGACCACATCGCGACTTACCTCCTGTCGGTGTCCAACACCAACTCGAGCTGCATTCGCCTGAGCCTTCTCCATTACTTCGGCGTGACCGAGCACGGCCTCGCCAACAAGGCCTGCTTCAACCGCATCATGAGCCGGTTCGGCCACACGGTGCTCGACCATCTTTTCGCGCTGCTCTTCAGAAAGCGCAGCGAAGCGGTGGCCCTGCAGTTTCTGCTCGAGAACCTGCCGTTCGTGCTCGAGGCGGACCGTCACAGCCAGAAGATCGTCCACGAGACGTTCAAATACTACATGCTGAAACAGCCCGAGCGCTTCTGCCTCTTCATCCAGGCCTTCTCGGAAGAGATTTTGACGAAGAACGACCCCGCCTTCGTCGAGGCGATGAAGACTTTCCTCCAGCACCTGGGCGCGATGCTCAAGGTCGCTTCCGACGTCAACCACAAGCAGCTCGGCCAGGAGTTCCTGCTCTCGATCCTGAAGTTCGACCGCCTGCCGTTTTGCCGCGAGATGCTGACTCATCTGCACTCGGACGCGGACATCAAGAAGCCGTTCCGGGAGCTCCTCGACCAGCTGCGCGCGAGCCATCACGGCTCGGACGTGGTCGACGCCTCGCTCCAATTCCGCAGCTCCAAGCGCGGCCGCAAGCCGAGCTTCTCACGCGCCGAAGGCATCGGAACGATGCACCAGGTCACTTACCTGGGAGCCATCGAAATTCAGAAAGCCAGCTGACGCTGGCGACGACATGCTGATCCGGAGCGCCGTCATCTTTGACGGCGCTTTTCTCTTTTGACCAGTTTGGCTGGCGGCGCTGGGCGTCGCTCCGCAAGTCTTTCGGCCGCGTCGAGTGCGGCACGTCGTTGATATAGAGCAAGCTGTGGGACATGGTCGAGCCTCCGTCTGAGCGCATCGCGGGTCCCTTTTCCAATGCCAAAAGCGTGCCAATCGTTCTTAGAAAAGGATTTCGACGGAGTGCTCTTCGAGGTCGTCGAGCAAAGGCAGGTGGGACGTGGCGAGACGATCGCCGTCGAGCGTCACGCGGCCCTTGGCCTCCGCGGCGGTAGCCCGTTTGAACGAGAGGGCATAAGTCGTGTTACGAAACCGGTAAGAGACGTCGAACGAACTCCACCCTTCTGGCACGCAAGGCTTGAAGACCAGGCGGTCGACCTCGATCTTCAAGCCAACCGAGTGCCAGGCTTTCCAGGCCGGCCAGCCTCCCGG
>JAYVBB010000714.1:0-2010 GCA_043750715.1 Pseudomonadota bacterium
TTTTTTCGACCCCGATCATCTGGAACGACGTCAGGATGTCGAACTTTCCCTGGCCGCTGTCGTCGGTCGAGGCATCGAGAGGAGTCAGAACGTGGAGGCCGTCGTAGGCGTGCATCGCGATGAGCTTGAGCTGCCCGTCGTCCTCGGGGTGGACATAAAAAACGTGCTCGTCGCCGAAGTAGGGAACCAGCGTCAAGCCGTTGTCCCGGCCGCGCAGCGCGAGCTTGAGGACGGGCTCGAGGGTGCTGCGGCGCGCCGACATCGCGAACAGGTCTTTGCCGTCGTTGACCGGCGTCTCATAGTAGAGGGCGGAGTAGAACGGGACGTTGATCGTGAACTCGAACTTCGGACGCTCCGGCACCTCGCTCTTCGTTCGCAAGTTGATCACGCCGCCGGTGATGCCGCCGTACTGCGCGCCGAAGCCGCCGCTCGAGAATTCGACGTCGCTCAGCAGCTGGTCCGGCATGATCGACAGGTTGCCGATGCGGTGGAAGATGAACGGCACGGCAAAGTCGTCGACGAGGTAGGCGCTGTCGTTCGGGCCGGAGCCGCGCACGACGACGTCGGGACGGAAGGGGCTGGATTGCACGCCGGGAAGGAGCTTCGGTACCTGCGCGGGGTCGCCTCCCGGGGCTACCTTCACCGCTTCTTTGATCGAAATGTTTTTCCTCGACGTCTCCTGGCGCTTGGCTCCGCGAACGAGGACTTCGTTGTCTCCGGGCTGCGCGGGGCGAAGGTAGGCCTTGTACGTCGCCTGACCGCGGATCGTTTCGAACAGGATCGAAAGCGTCGTGTACGAGCTGCGGTAGATCTCGACCGCGCCGGCTCCGGCGGGAACCGTGATGGTGACGTTGCCGTCCTTGTCGGTGAACGATTTCGTCGCCCCGATCTTCACTTCCGCGCGGGCGACCGGAATGCCGGAGCCTTTCGCGAGCACCGAAAGCGTCGTGGTGCCGGAGGTTTGGGCGAGTGCCGCGGGGCAGGCAAGGGACAGCAGGAACCACGTGAGCAGGTGCTTCAACTCGAACTCCCGGCCTGGCCATAAGGTTATGATCGGCGTCGGGAATCGTACGTTCTTTTGCCTGGACGGCCAAGCGCGTTTACTAATTAAGACGGGCGCAACCAGGGGGAATCTGGGGTAAACTTGGTTGCCATGCCGCCCTTCCGCCCGAGTCATTTCTGGTTAGCCGGAGTTGGTCTTTCCTTCGCGGTTCACGCGATGGGGATCGGTATTCTCGGCTCGCGTCGCCTTTGGGAGACGCCGAAGGCGCACGACTCCGTCAAGGTGCGGATCGTCGAAAAAAAGGAAGAGCCGAAGCCCGAGCCGCCGCCTCCCCCTCCGCCGAAAAAAGAGCCGCCGAAGCCGAAGCCCAAACCGAAGCAGGTCGCGGCCCAGCAGCAGCCGAAGCAACCTCCGCCGAAGGATCCGCCAAAACCCATTCAGGGCCTCGACGCGAACTCAATGGACCCGAACGGCAAGGGCATTGCGGCACCGATGGGCAACACGATGATGATCGAAGACACCGGCGAGCGCGCGAAGACTCCGCCTCCCGCGCTCCAGGCCGACCTCAGTGCCGACGCCCAGCTAATCCGCTCTTCGATCAAGGAGCCGAAGTACACGGACGAGGCTCTCGACGCCAACCTCCAGGGCACGATAAACGTCGATGTCTTCGTCGACGAAACCGGCAACGTCCAGGAAGCCGAGCTGAAAAAGAAGGTCGGCTACGGCATGGACAGCCGCATTCTCGAGACCCTGAAGGCGGCCAAGTTCGTGCCCCGGAAGAACAAGTTGGGGCGGCCCGAGGCCGGCTGGACCGAGGTCCGGTTCAGCCTGGAGATACCCTGAAACTCTTGGCAGAGGCCCGGTCCCTCAGGCATAGTGCGGGAACGTGGGGGTTTAGCTCAGTTGGTAGAGCATTAGCTTTGCAAGCTAGGGGTCAGGAGTTCGAATCTCCTAACCTCCACCACTCCTTCCCTATCGTCTTGTCATTCCTCGACTAATTTCAGACC
>JAYVBB010000715.1:0-6950 GCA_043750715.1 Pseudomonadota bacterium
AGCTCGAAGACGTGCGCAAGTCTAGGAAGCTGTCGCTGCAGCCTTGCCCGCGCTGCCAGGAGCCGGTGAAGCCGGAAGTCGACTCCGAGGATTATCTGACTTTTCTCGACCGGACGCTGTAGGTGCGTTAGGTTGGGGAGCGTCGATCCATCCATGCTCCCATGGTGAAACCGGTAGACACAGCAGACTTAAAATCTGCCGTCCGCAAGGGCATGCCAGTTCAAGTCTGGCTGGGAGCACCAGTTTTCCCGTCCCGAAATCCGGCCTTTTTGACCCGGAATCCCCTCAAATACTTACCAGTTTATGACTCATTTTCGCTATCTTGGCGTAGCATTTACGATTTTCCAGGCAAAAGCGGTTGACCCTTAGAAACCCGTGAGGCTATAAGAAGGGGGTCAGAGCAATTTTGAGCAGTTTTCCCCATATAAGCTGGAGATCGGTCCAGCGTTTCTACCCGGCACCTTAATGTCGGACTATGAGGATCAGGACATGCGTTTAGCTGCCCTCGGCTTGTGTTGGCTCAGTTTCCTTGCTGCCTGCGGATCTCCCACGGAATCCAGCCGGACGCTCACGGACCCCCGGGATCATGCGCAGGACGCATACCCCACCGGTCCGAACGACACCGTGACGCCCGGCGCCACGTGCGAGAATCCCGACGAGTACCGTTACCCGGAGCACATCGCCTACTGCGAGCGCAACGTGTCGTCGGGTACCAAGAACGCGATCATCCGCGACTACGACGTCCAGTTCCACTACACCATCGGCGCGATGCCGCGGTCGGACTTCAAGATCGACCACTACGTTCCGCTTTGCATGGGCGGCGCCAACCTGGTGAAGAACCTCTGGCCCCAGCATAAATCGGTCTACAACGTGACCGATCCGCTCGAACAAAAACTCTGCCAGCTCATGTCCATGGGCCGGTTGCAGCAAGTCGAAGCCATCCGTATGATTAAACGAGTCAAGAATCACCTCGACGAAGCGCCGGAAATGACGCGCGACGTCGATGCCCGTCTCGGGCACTGATCACTTTCTCGTTCGGAGTCATGGATGACGATTCAAGGTTGGAAGGCGACGCTCGTCGCCGGCACGCTCGCGTTCGGAGTCATGGCCGTGACCGTTCCCGCTGAGGCGAAGGCCAAGTGGTCTTGCCAAAAAGACGGCAAGAAGGTCAAAGCCAAAGGCAAGAACGCCAAAGCCCAGCAAAAAGACTGCGAAGGCAAAGGCGGCACGTGGGCTGACACGGCCGCGGCGCCGAAAGAAGCGGCGACGACGGAACCCGCGGCCGAGCCCGCAGCTCCTCCGGCCGATTCAGGCGGCGGCGGCGGCGGCTGGTAGGATGATGGGGTCAGGCACGTGCCTGACCCTACTCGTTTACCAGCGGAGGATCGAGGCGCCCCAGGTGAATCCGGCGCCGAACGACGCCATGCAGACGATCTGGCCTTCTTTGAGACGGCCGGAGCGGACGCATTCGTCGAGGCACATCGGGATCGAAGCGGCGGAGCAGTTACCGTACTTGTCGATGTTGTTGTAGGACTTGTCCATCGGCTGGTCGAGGACCTTCATAGCGGCTTCGTTGATCCGGATGTTCGCTTGATGGAACAGGAAGAGGTCGACGTCGCCGGGCTTCAGGTGGTTCTGCTTCAGCGCTTCGCCGACGACTTCCGGTACCCGGGTAACGGCGTGCTTGAAGACGAGCTTACCCTCCATCGCCGGGAAGTGGCCACGGGCCTCGATGTTCTCCTTGGTGATGTAAGGCCACTGACGGGTCGAGGGGAATTCGATCTTCAGCGCGTCGCGGAAGGCGCCATCGGCGTGCAGATGCACGGACATGACGCCACGCTCCGGCTTGTCGCTGGCTTCCAGGACGCAGGCTCCGGCGCCGTCGCCGAAGAGGACGGCCACGTCGCGGCCTTCCGTCGTCAGGTTCAGGGCCCGCGAATGGCATTCGGCGCCGACGAGCAGGACTTTGTTGGCTTGGCCGGCGGCGACGTATAGCTGAGCGATGTCGAGGCCATAGAGGAAGCCCGAGCACTGGTTCCGGACGTCGAGGCAGGCGATGTTGCGCATCTTCATCTTGTCTTGCAGGAAGACGGCAGCGCCCGGGAAGTAGTAGTCCGGCGACAGGGTCGCGAAGACGATCAGGTCGATGTCCTGGGCGGTGCACCCGGCCATGGCCAGGGCCTTGTTCGCGGCTTCCACGGCCATGTCGGAGGGACCGACGCCCGGTTTGGCGAAGCGGCGTTCCTTGATTCCCGAGCGCTGCTGGATCCACTCGTCGGAGGTATCCATCATCTTTTCGAGGTCTTTGTTCGTATAGACATCAGGCGGGACGTACATGCCAGTGCCGGTGATCCGGGCGCGTCGCAAAGTCCGCATGAATGGGCTCCTCAAGGGGTCGGAACAGGTCCGTTCGGTTTGTGTACGATTTGAATCATTATTATAGAAGACTGCGGCTTACCAGCTTAATATTCCCTATATGCTCCGACAAAAGGCCCTGACATTGCTGACGGCGTCGACGCTCGCGGCACTCCTTGCGGGGTGCCCGAAGCTGTTCAAGCCCAAGCTCGAGGACCTGACCAACCACAAGCTCAAGCAGATCGGGAACTGGAGCGACGAACTCGCTCTGCCCGTCGAGGAGCGCATCTTCGCGGCTCCGGACGCCGTCATCGACTATCTGGACAAAGACAACCGCTACAACGACTTCGGCGCCGAGCCGGAAAGCGTGCCGCTGACTCCCGAGCTGAAGCGCGACATCGGGAACGCCATCGCGGCGTTGCCCCCTGCCCTGAGAAAGAGGCTCGCGGAACGCCTGATCGGCGTCTTCGTCGTCCGGGGCCTCGGCAGCTCGGCTTACACCGACTACGTCCGGGACGAGAAAAAGCGCGCCCGGTACGCCTTCGTCGTCATCGACGTCGACGCGATGAGCCGCAAGGCCAACGACTGGATCAGCTGGAAGGAGAACTCGCCCTTTCTCGCCGACCCGAAACTCAAAGTCGAAGCCGTGATCGAGGACGAGGCCGGGAATACGTTGGGCAATGCCTTGGAATACGTCCTCATCCACGAGTTCGGCCACGTCCTCGCCTTCTACTCCGACGTCCACCCCCTGTGGACCGTGTCGTCGAAGAAGGTCGACTTCGAGGATTATCCCTTTCTCGAGACGTCGTGGATCGCCGATCCGCAGTCGGACGGCTATCTCCGGAAGAGCGACGCCAAGGCGCCGCCGCCCGGACCGATCATTTACTACAAACCGTCTCTGGACCGCCCGGCCGCGAACGAGATCCCGAAGTACTACGACTGGCTCGCGCAAACGGACTTCGTCACGCTCTACGGGGCGACCAATCCTTACGACGACTTCGCGGAAGCGCTGGTGACTTACATTCACACGGTCGTGCAGAAGCGCCCCTTCGAGCTCCGCATCGTGCGCGACGGCAAGGTCGAGCGCACGGTGAAGGCATGCTGGGACGAGCCGCGCTGCGCGGCCAAGAGAAAGGTGCTCGAAGAGTACTTTGAGTAGCTTTCAGACCAGCGCGAGAGACGTCGCGCCGACGATGATCCATAGCACCAGGCCGAGCAGAAACGGCCGGGGCCCGGTTTTCTTTATGGTTTCCCTCGTCAAGCCCGCGCCGATCAGGAAGAGCACGAGCACGAGTCCGCGACGCGCGACGAGCGTGATCCAAGGCGCCGCCGGCTTGAGCGCCGGCACGAAGGTCATGAGAGCGGCCATCAATAGAAAGCCGAGGATGAACCAGGGGCGTTTGACCTTGCCGGCCGGCGCGCCTTCCGGGCGCTTCCAGAAGTGCCCGATGACCAGCGTCATCGGGACGATCCACAGGGCGCGGGCGAGTTTGACCGTCGTGGCGATTTTCAGCGCTTCCGGCCCGTACGAGAGGGACGCGCCGACGACCGAGCTCGTGTCGTGGATCGCGAGCGCCGCCCAGTAGCCGAAAGCCTCTTGGCTCAGGTGCAGCGCCGAGCCGATCCAGGGAAAGATCCAGAGCGCGGTGGCGTTGAGGAAAAAGACCGTCGCCAGCGCGACGGCGACGGACGCCGATGGCGCGCCGATTGCGACCGCGGTAGCGGCGATGGCGCTGCCGCCGCAGATCGCCGTGCCGGCCGAGGTCAGCATGGCGACGTAGCGTTCGACTTTGAACAGGCGGCCGAGGCCCATGCCCACGACCAGCGTCGCGGAGATGGTCAGGCAGGTCACGCCGAGGCCCTGCGCCCCGACTTTCAGGACTTCGATCAAATCCATGCCCGCGCCGAGGCCGACGACGGAGTACGACAGGAGCTTCGGCGTGATCTTGGGCGTCTTCGCGGCGAAGGGATTGCCGAGAGTCAGCGCGAACACGAGGCCGGCGAGCAGGGCCACGCCCGAGGAAACTTCGGTCCAGGCCGCCGCGGCGACGGCCAGGAAGATGAAAAGAATTTTGGTCGCGAGCTCCCGGTTCAAGGGACGCAGACGTCGGCGCCGTACTCGCGGCACGAGCCGTCGCTATAGCGCGAGATGCAGTTTTCCCGGCAGGTGGCGTTGCGGCCGCAGTGGTCCGGGCCAAACGTGCGGCAGGTGCCGTCGCTGTAGCGCGCCGTGCAGTGCTCCGCGCAGTTCAGCGGCTGCTCGCCGCAGGCGTCGGCGCCGAACTCGCGGCAGGTGCCGTCGCTGTAACGCGCCGAGCAGTTCGGCAAGCAAACGGGCCGGCGACCGCAAAAGTCGGGCCCGTAAGTGCGGCAGGAGCCGTCGCTGTAACGCGCCGTGCAATTCAGAACGCAGTCTTGCTGACCGCCGCCGTCACAATAGTCACGGTTCACCTGGGCAATGCGCTCATACTCGTCCACGATCTGCACGCAGCGTTGCGAACAGGACGTCTCGCACTCGTGGGCTTCGGCCCGCAACGCGACCAGGGACAGAAGAGCTAGAACGAGGCGTAGAGCTCGCATGGAAATTCCTTTCGTGGCTAAGGCACGGGGTTTTCTTGACAATATAGCGAGTCTTGGCGTTCCGGCAAGAAAGAAGCTAACGTCGCGCCACCCATGAAGCGCCCGTACCTCCTGACCATTCTGCTTTCGGCCGCGTTCATAGCGGCTTACTGGGGCACGAGTCTGCTCGGCACGGCGATCGGCAGGGCGACGAATTACGAGACGTCGCTTTGGGGCGGCGCCGGGCTCTGCCTGTTTGCGGCGTTTACGTTCGGCAAACGCCTGCTTCCGGCGATCGTCCTGGCGACCTTCGGTTACGCGCTCTCCGCGCACGTTTCCGCCGTGTCTGCCCTGTCGATCTCGTTCTCTGTGACCGTGGCGGCCTATGCCGCTTCGGCTCTCCTGAACCGGTTCCACTTCCAGCCGAACATGGCGCGGGCCAGCGACTCCCTGGCGTTCATGCTGGCGGGACTCCTCCCGAACGCGCTGGTCGCCTGCTTGATCGGCGCGCCGCTCCTCGTTCTTTCGGGCGGAGCGGGAAGCCTGTCGCTCCCCGGGCTGATCCAGACATGGGGCGTCGGCTCGCTCCTCGGTGCCGTCTGGACCGCGCCGCTCCTCTTCGTCTGGAGCTCGTCGCGCCCTCACCTGCCGAAGGCGGCGCGGCTGGTCGAGCTGGCGTCGCTCACCAGCGCTCTTTTGCTCTTCCTTTATATGTTCTTCAGCCCGGATTTCCTGGAGCTCCGCAAAGACCTCTATCTGATCCGTCCGCACACGCTGTTCCCGTTCTTCGTCTGGACGACGCTCCGCTTCCGGCAGCAGGGCGCCGCCACGCTGGGCTTCGTGACCGGCTTGGTTCTGGTCGTCGCGATCACGACCGGGAACGCGCCGTACGACACGTTGTCCGCCGCGCGGAACTTCGACTACCTCCAGAATTTCATTTCGATGCTGTCGCTGACGTCGCTGTTTCTCGGTGCCGCCGTCTGCCAATTCGACGAGACCCGTCTCTCGCTGACGGTCAGCGAGCGGTCCGCCTGGGAGAGGGAAAAAGAATTCCGCGCCGTCTTCGAATTCTCCGGCGCCGGCCATGCCCGGCTGGATCCCGCGACGGGCCGGTTCGTGCTCGCCAACCGCAAGCTCTGCGAGATTTTAGGGTACGAGCCACGCGAGCTCCTCGAAAAGACGTTTGCGGACATCACCTATTCCCCGGACCTCGGCATCAGCCGCCTCAACTTCCACACGCTGAGCAGTGGCGAAGGAAACAGCACCGACTTCGAGAAACGCTACGTGCGCAAGGACGGTAAAGTCGTCTGGGTCTGGGTCGCCGCGACGCTGATCCGCGACAAGCACGACAAGCCGCTGTCCATCATCGCGGTCATGCAAGACGTGACCAACCGCAAGGGCGTCGAAGACGAGCAGCGCAAGGCGAAGGAAGCCGCCGACGCGGCCAACCTGTCGAAGTCGCAGTTCGTGGCCAACATGAGCCACGAGATCCGGACGCCGCTCGGCGCCATTCTCGGGTTCAACGAATTCTCGTTCGACGCCAACCAAACCTGGGAAGACCGGATCCACTGCGCCGAGAAGATCCAGGAAAACGGCGAGCTCCTGAAGCGCGTCATCGACGACGTCCTGGACCTCTCCAAGGTCGAAGCGGGGCGCTTCGAGGTGCAAAGAACCCGCTTCCCGCTCGACGAGCTGCTCGAAGGCGTCTATTCGCTGCTGCGGCTCAAAGCGGCGGAAAAAGGCCTCGAAGTCGAGGTTCGCTCGGACGGTCCCGTGCCGAGATTCGTGCACTCGGATCCCGTCCGCCTACGCCAGATCCTGATCAACGTCGCCGGCAACTCCCTAAAGTTCACCGAAAAGGGCAAAGTCACCGTGACCGTGCGCGACGTCGCCGCCACCGGCAACGGTACCGCCCAGCTGGAATTCGAAGTCGAGGACACCGGCATCGGCATCACCGACGTGCAGGCTTCCCGCATCTTCCAACCGTTCCAACAGGGCGATGCGACGATGACCCGCCGTTACGGCGGCTCGGGCCT
>JAYVBB010000716.1:0-2269 GCA_043750715.1 Pseudomonadota bacterium
GCGTTCGCGTTGAAGCCCGAGCAGCAGGCGCTGACGTTCAACACCGGCGGCTTCTTCCCCGGTCCCGCGATCAAAGGCGTCACCTTCGAGCAGGCTCCCGCCGCCGTCCGTGACCCGATCAAGGCGTTCATTCCGGCGGACTTCGATCAGACGATGGCCAAAGCCAAGGTCGTGGCGCCGCTCGACACCGAGCGGATGATCCAGGCCTTCGCGAAGTGGGATCAGCTGATCGGAGCCAAGACGCAAAGGTCGCACTGATGCAGGCCGTCGACGCGCTGAAACTGGTCAACGTTACCCGTCGCTTCGGCAAGACGACGGCGTTGGCGGATCTCAACCTGACGATTCCCGGCCGCTCGTTCGTCACGCTGCTCGGACCGAGCGGTTGCGGCAAGTCGACGGCGCTGAACTGCCTGGCGGGACTCGACCGCCCGACGACCGGCGAGATCTACCTGAACGGCGAGCGCATCGACCACCTGCCCGCAGAGTCGCGCGGCTTCGGCATGGTCTTCCAGAGTTACGCGCTGTTCCCGCACCTGAACGTCTTCAAGAACGTCGCCTTCGGCCTCGCCATCCGCGGCACGCCGAAGTCCACCATCGCGAACAAGGTCACTGAAGCGCTCCGCATGATGCGCCTTTCGGGCTTCGAAGACCGTTACCCGTCGCAGCTGTCCGGCGGGCAACAGCAACGCCTCGCTTTCGCGCGCGCCGTCGTGCTCGAGCCGCGGCTGCTCCTCCTCGACGAACCGCTCTCCAACCTCGACGCCAAGCTCCGCGAAGAGCTGAAAAGCGAAATCAAACGCCTGCACGACCGCCTGCGCATCACGACCATCCACGTCACCCACGACCAATCGGAAGCGATGGCGATGTCGGACCTGGTCGTCGTCATGCGTTCGGGCAAAGTCGAGCAGGCAGGCACGCCCCAGGAAATCTACAACCGTCCCGCCTCGCTGTTCGTCGCCGACTTCATGGGATACGGCAACCGCCTGTCCATGACGGTCGAGCAGGCCGACGGCGGCGGAGCGAAGCTCGTCGGCTCCGGCCTCTCGCTGACGGCAACCGGCCGCTTTGGTCTCAAGTCCCGCGATGCGGCGGTGGTGTGCTTCCGCGAAGGCGACGTCGTCATCGACGAACGCGCTGCCGGCGGTGGCATGAAGGCCCGCGTCCGCCAAAGCGAATTCCAGGGCAAGCGTTACGCCATCGAAGCTGTCCTGCCGGGCGGCGAAAGCATCCGCTTCCATCACAGAGAACAGCTGGCTAGGGACCAGGAAGTCGGCTTCCGGATTCCGGAAGAGCTCCTCATGGTCTACCCGGAAGCGCCCGCGGAGACCGTCGCTCCATGAGTCTGGCCGCGGCGGAATCGGCAGGGGACGTGCCGGCGGTGGCCACCGCGCGGAGCACGGTTTGGCGCGCCCGCCTCGCCATCTGGTTGCCGCTCGCTCCGGCCTTGACCGTCACGCTCTTCTTCTTCGTCTATCCTGTGCTCGCCGGCCTGGTCGAAACGTTTCAGGACGAGGCGGGCAAGCTGACGTTCGCCCGCTATCAGGTACTCGTCGGTGACGCCGCATTGCTGTCCACCATCGGCAAAACGTTCGCCGTGTCGCTTCCAGTCACGGTCTTCTGCCTCGCCGTCGCCGTGCCGCTCGCGCACTGGATGCGCCGCGGGCCCCGCTTCGAGAAACTCGTCAGCGGCGTGCTGATCCTCCCGATGACGCTCGGAACGGTGCTCGTGTCGCTCGGCATGCTCAGCTTTTTCGGCCGACAGGGCTGGTTCAACCAGGCTCTGCTCGGGCTGCACTTGACGGATCCGGGGAAGCCGCTCGCCCTGACGTACAACTTCGCCGGCGTCGAGATCGGCCTTTTCATCCAGAGCTTCCCGCTGATGTTCCTGACCGTCCTCGGCTTTATGTCGGGGATCGACCCGAGCCTCGAGCGCTCGGCGAAGATGCTCGGAGCCAACAGCTGGCAGACCTTCTGGCGCGTCATCCTCCCGCTCAGCGTACCCGGCATCATCACTGCAGCCAGCCTGGGCTTCGTGTCCAACTTCAGCGTCTTTCCGACTGCGGTCCTCGTCGGCCAGCCGATGGGCGAGACGCGCACGCTGGCGATCGCTGCGTATGAAGCAGCCTTCGAGTACTACGACTTCGCAAAAGGCAACATCATCGCCTTCATGATGGGCGGCATCCAGCTGGCCGTCGTCGGCCTGCTGATGACCGTGCGCAGCCGCGCCTACCGGGGCTCGACCGGAGGCAAAGGATGAACACGGCATCGA
>JAYVBB010000717.1:0-5209 GCA_043750715.1 Pseudomonadota bacterium
CATTTGTAGGTCGAGCCGCCGCCCACCGCCGCTGAAGCCTGTGCCGCGGTAAGGTCCTGGCGGTCGGTCACTTCGTAGCGATACAGCGCGTAGTTCCAGACCTGTTCGCCGCTATACATGTCCATGATCAGCGAGTGGTGCATGCGGCCGATCCAGTTGGTCATCGCCGCGTGCAGCGTTCCCGGGTTGATGTCTTCGCAGTCCCCCATCACCGTCGGGTCGGTCCGCGTCCCCGGCGCGGGCAGGGCGTTGATGTCGAACTCGCAACGATTGCCGCCGAGGAATTCGTAGTCGGCGTTCATGTGGATCTCGGCGAGCAGCGCCTTGACGTCGCGCGGATCGAACGTGACCCCGTTGCGAACGACGCTCTTCTCCGGCTCTTTCGGATGCCGCTGGGTGGTGGCGCCGAAGCCGTTGCAGTGACCCGCCCAGGCCGGGCCGGTCGTGTGCTTTTGGCGCTCCCAGGTGACCGCCAGTGATTCGCCGTTGTGGAAGGCGTCGTCGTACTTGGCGAGCGGCGACTTGGTGCCCGCGACCACCTGGTCGGTGCCGCCGTCGCCTTCCGCGTAGTAGCTCCCCGAGTGCGGCATCCGCTCGGCCGTCACCTGGCCGGTGTCCGGAAGGTCTTCCAGGCGCCGGCTGAAGCCGTCGTTCCAAACGCGAAAATAGAAGTTTGAGTTCTTTTGCAGATACTCGGAGTCCGCCGCGTAGAACTCGGCGTGCCGCTTCGCCTTGACCGTGCCCTCTTCCTCGTAGTTCTGACCCGTGTCTTTGCAGCTCCAGGCGAGCAGCGCCGAGCCGGCCAGAAATCCGTAATAAGCGTGACGGAACGAAGGGCGAACCATGGCGCGACGCCTCCAGAAAGGGCGGTCATTTCAGGAAAATAGCGAGGTGGGATGGCTTCATTTTATCACGGAAATCGCTTCCCGGCTGGGACGCCGGCTTGGCTACGCCGGAAAAATGGCGCGAAAAACGCCGTCTTTCCCGCCTTCTAGCCGGGACCGTGGAGACCGGCCCCTGCTCGCCCGATGACTTCGTCGGCTATTTGGAGGAGTCCGTCTTGAGCAAACCCGTTTACCTTTTGGTGGCCTTCACGCTCGCCGGTTGCGAATTCGTCCCCCAACGCAGCAGCGGTCACAACGCAGCGCGTCCCTCGGACGAGGAAGTCGTTCATCAGGGCATCGACTTCCTGCTGCCGGAGGTAGCCTACAAGACGCCTTTGCCCGCTTTGAGATGGAGCGAGCACGACAAGGCGAGCCTCTACGAGCTCGCAGTCGACGACAGCGAACAGTGCTCGTCGCCGCTGCAAACCTATCGGGTGAAGTCACCGGCGCGGACGCTGACCCACCTCGACAACGGCGTCTACTTCGCCTGCCTGCGGGCGCTGGACGATCAGGGTAAAGAACTCGCGCACGCCACGGGCGAGTTTCGGGTCAAGGCCGATTCCGTCGCCGATCCGCGCGAACAGAACGCCAACGGCGGCAGCGGCGCGCCGCTGACCACCGTCGGCCTCGGGCCGTTTCCGCTCTACCTCGGTGAACAAATGGGCACGCCTTCCGCCTTCGGCGCCTTCGCCGACCCGCACGACGACGACCATTTGAAGCTCTTCGTCAACGACCGCACGCATCGCCGCGTCCTGGTTTACGACCGGGTGCCGCTTTCCGAGGCTGATCAACCCGTGCTCGCGATCGGTCAACCCTCGCTCACGGCGACCGGAAGCAACGGCTCCGCGCGCGGCATCTCCGCCAAAGGTTTCGGAGACAACGTCCACGTCTCGGTCTGTCCCAGCGGCAAGGTGCTGGTGACCGACCGCGGCAACCACCGCGTGCTGGTTTACAATTCGATTCCCCGCACCAACGGCGCGCGCGCCGACCTCGTGATCGGCCAGACCGACCTGACCCAGCACCTGGCCGGCGTCGGTCCAGGAAGCCTGAAGCAGCCGGGCGCCGCCTATTGTATGGAGGACCGCCTCGTCATCCTCGACCGCGGCAACAACAGGATCCTCGTGTTCAACTCGTTTCCCACGAAGAGCGGAGCCAAAGCAGATTACGTCGTCGGCCAGGATGATCTCACGACGACCACGCCGGGGTGCGGCGCCAATGGTCTCAACTCTCCGAGCGCGGCCCTGCTGGCGGACGGCCGCTTTTACGTCGCCGACTCCGGGAACAACCGCATCGTCGCGTTCTCCGGCCTGCCCAAGGCGACCGGCGCCAAGGCCGACCTGGTGCTCGGGCAGAAAACGCTGGCGCGCTGCCGCGCCAACGGAGGCGGCCGGGTCAGCGCCGGAGGGCTCGACGCCCCGAGCGCCGTGGCTTTCCGCGACGGCGTGCTCGCCGTCGGCGACCCGGGCAATCACCGCGTCGTATTCTACTTCTCGCCGCTGAAGAGCGGCAAGGAGGCCGAGCACGTGCTCGGCCAGCCGACGTTCGACCGCAACGCCGCGACGAGCGAAGGTCAACTCAACGAAGTGGCGTCGGCGAAGGCGCTGCTCTTCGACGGCAACTACCTCTGGGTCGCCGACCAGGCGAGCCGCAGCGTCAGCGTTCTGCCCCTGCCCTATTGAACCCCGGCTTCAGGCGACGAGGAACAGGAAGAACTCTTCGTCGGACTCGGCCGGCAGGCACTCGTTCCCGCATTTGGCGCAGGCGCGGTCGGCGGTCGTCGGCATCTCGCCGAACATGTAGTCTTTGCCTTCGACGAAGCGGACCGCTTCTTCGTGCGAGCAATTTCGGCACTCGTAGGTCCGGAAGAGCGACCGCACCGGCAGGCGCGCGTGGAAGTTCACCACCATGTTCATGGTCCGGACGATGTCTTCGGTGACGCGGTCGAACACGACTTCGCGTTCCGGCCGCAACGCCTTCAGAAAGAACGACCAGTCCCGTATGCCACAGCTGTTGATGAAGACGACCTGTTCGAGATCGAGCAGGACTTTGCCCGCAAGGGACGCGGCAAGCCGCATCAGCTCGGGCTTCGCCTCCTCGGTGATCGAGCCGCGGAAAGCGACGCGCTGCCAGTCGCGTTCCTGCGTCACCGTCACACCGAAAGGGATTTGTTGATTGGCCATGCGAGATTCGTCACAATTTGACGGTGAGGCCGTCGTAAGCGGTCAGCACGTTCGGACCTTCCGGCTGGGTCCGCCAGATGTCGTCGTGCCATTTGAGATTCATCTTAACGTACTTCTTAGCCGACGCGATCGACTGCCGCAGGCGTTCGTCGGGAGCCCAGGGGTCGTGGTGGATCAGGACCAGGTTCTTGATGCCTTCCCGCAGCGCCAAGTCGATGCCGATCGGCGCGCTGCTATGGCCCCAGTCGTGCTTGTTGAGCAGCTCGTCGAGCTCGTACTGCGCGTCGAAGACGAGCAGGTCGAGGTTCTGGTAGAACGGCAGATCCTTGCCGAGCTCTTCCCGGCTGATGCGCGTGTACTCGCCGTCGAAGCCGACGGCCAGGGATTTGCCTCCGCCTTCGAACCGATAGCCGAACGAGCCTCCCGGGTGGTCGAGCGCGAACGGAGCGACCGTCACGTCGCCGAAGGTCTGTTTTTCATAGAGTTTCAGCTCGCGGAACTCGACCTCGGCGCCGAGTTGCTCCCATTTGATCGGGAAGTTGACGCCGTTGAACAGGATCTTGATGTGCTCCGGCGTCGTCTTGTGCACGTGATAGATCGTGATCTTGTGGCCCTTGAGAAAGATCGGCACGAAGAACGGCAGACCCTGCAGATGGTCCCAGTGCATGTGCGTCATGAAGAAGGTGAACTCGGTCCGCTTGCCGAGGTATTTGGTGCCGGCTTCGCGGAGGCCCGTGCCCATGTCGACGAAGAACGTCTGGTCGCCGTGTCCAACCTCGGTACAAGGCGTGTGTCCGCGGAAGAGCAGCGGCTCGCCCAGCCGTCCGCCGGCCGCCGCTTGCTGGAGCTCGTCGTAGGTTTTTAGTCCGAGGCGTTGGGCTTTCGTCACGACGTCACTGAGGAATTGCAGAGCGCCGGCATGGTTCAAGACCACCGGGCTGGATCCGCGAGATCCCCAGAAGGTGACGTGCATTCAAAGTCCTAGCTTTTTTGGCTCTAGTTTCATTGTGATGGATCCCCCAACCCTTTTCAAACGACCGTAAATACCTTGTAATATCAGGCTATTAGGCGCAGCACCGGAGAGCCTTCCCCGGTCGACTTCAAGCGCATGACGAAGCGCTGCAGGCTGAACTCCAAAGCCTGGGTCACCGCGGCGCCGTCGAGAACCCCTTCGATGATCAACGGATCCTGGCTCATCTGGAACACCGTGCGCAGCGTGATCGCTCCCATCTCGGGGACGACCAGCACGACGTTGGCTTCCGGCGCGCCCGTCAATCGGCGGAGCAAAACCTGGTCGGCCAAAGCAGTGTCGTCGAGAATGATGATCGCGTCCTCGGTCGCCTCGGCTAGATAAGAATCGATTTGGTCCCTGCGATAAACAACGCAGTTCAAGTCACCAAAGTGCTCGGCACACTGCTCCTCGACGAGGCGCGCCACCGATCCCGGATCTTGGACCAGCGCCAGCACGGCGAAGCGCTCTTCGGGAATCATGTCGGAAGTGCCGGCCGGCACGTGGATTTCCGCGACGCCGCCCGACGGGGGCACCGGCAGGTAGAGCCCGCAGTCGAGCAGCAGGCCTTCGAGCCGGCCGCGCGCGCCGAGACCGACCTTATCCATGACGTTGGGAATGGGGTTGCCCTGGCCGTCGGCGATTTCGACGCGCAAGGCGTAGGTCTCGAGGCTGCAAGCTCCGCCGACGTCGGCATGCGAGACGGCCAGCTTCAGACGGCACGGCTTCGGGGCATAAGTATTGAGCTCGTTGAAAAGCTCTTTCATGGCTTCGGCGAACAGGAACCGGTCGAGCAGAGCGAGGGCGCGGCGGCGCATCTCGGGAGCGGCGACGATATCGACCTCCGTCTGCTTGAGGCAAGGGGCCATGGCCGAGAGAATCGTCTTGAGCTCCGCGTGGATGTTGAAGAGGCTGAGGCGGGAGGTGAAGCGCGACTCGACGAGCGGGAAGTGCAGGTGCACTTCCGTGCCGTGGCCCTTCAACGTCTGGATGCGCGCGTCGCCGCCGAGCTGGTGCATCGTTTCGCGGGCGACGTCCATCCCGACGCCGCGGCCGGAGATTTCCGTCACGACCGCCGACGTGCTGAAGCCGGTCTTGAACACGAGGTCGAGCATCTCTTCGTCCGACCGGCGGCG
>JAYVBB010000718.1:0-12548 GCA_043750715.1 Pseudomonadota bacterium
ATATACTGATCGCGGGTCATGGTTTCCTCGTTTTGTAGATTGGCTTGCCTAGTAACAACCATTCTACCGAGGGAACCTGACCCTTCGTCACACTAGGCACGACTCGTGACCAGAGCACTCGCGCCTTGGCCGACAGGGTTTTCGTCGGGTCGGGCATGTGCTGCAGCTTCGTTTCAAAAGATGGCACCCGTTGCACCGAAACACGCTACATAACCATCGACCATGTCCGACCCTACGCTCTCGGCGGCAAGTCGACTGACCTGACGAACCTTCGCTGCTACTGCGCCGCCCACAATCTTCACGCCGGCCGCAAGACCTTTGGACCGTTCAACGTTCAGACTGAACGTAGGCATTAGCTTCCTCGCAGCTGCTCCGCATTGACCCACTCGGCTGGCCGTGCGGCACGCAAAGCGAGGCGCTGTCCCGCTCAAAATTTGGGCACGCAGCCCTTCATGGCCGCATGGACCGGAGCACTGCCGCGAGTCCGATCTGGGGCATCAAGCAGCCGTAGAAGTAGACGCAGACGTATTCGCGAACGTCCACTTTAGCGAATGCGCCGCCCATACAACCCTCTTCTCAGCCCACCATCCACCGGAATGTGCACCCCGGTGATGTAGCTCGCCAGCGGCGACGCCAGAAACGCAACCAACGACGCCAGCTCCTCGGGTCGCCCGAGGCGCCTCGTCGGAATGCTTTTCGCCGTCTTTGCCATTTCGTCGTCCAGCGTCGTGCCGTCGCGTTGAGCTTTTGCCTTCCGGAGATCCTCGATGCGCTGCGTATGGATGACGCCCGGCTGCACCGTGTTGACGGTAACACCGTCGGCGGCGACCTCAGCGGCGAGCGTCTTGCAGAATCCGGTAACCGCGAGCCGCATCGCCGTCGAGACGACGAGATGCTCGATCGGCTCGGCGACGCTGATCGACGTGATCGTGACGATGCGTCCGAAGCGGCGCTCGCGCATCCCGGGGAGAACTTCCTTGGTCAGCATCGTCGCGCTGAGGAAGAGCTGCTCGAAGCCTTTTTTCCAGGCCTCGGCGGTGGTCTCATGGGCAGCCGAGGGCTGCGGGCCGCCGACGTTGTTGACGAGGACGTCGAGGCCGCCGAGCGACTGCTGCGCGGCCTTCGCCAGCTTTTCCGGCGAACCGGCGAGCGACAGGTCGACGGCGAGGTAGCCGGCTTTGACTTTGAAGTCTTTTTCGATGGTCGAGGCGGCCTGGGCCAGACCGTCGCCTGAGCGGGCGCAGAGAAAAAGGTCGGCGCCTTCGGCGGCGAGAGCGCGCGCGACGGCCAGGCCGAGGCCGCGGCTGGATGCGGCGACGAGGGCGCGCTTGCCTTTGAGTTGGAGGTCCAAAGGGGGCCTTACTGCGCCGGTGGCGCGTACGTGATGGTTTTCATTTCCGAGAAGAAATCGAGCGAGAGCTGGCCGCCTTCGCGGCCGATCCCCGAGCGCTTCATGCCGCCGAAGGCGGTATGCAGATCGCGCATGAACCAGGTGTTCACCCAGACGAGGCCCATGCGGGCGCCGCGCGCCATGCGCTGGGCCCGGGGCAGATCACGGGTGAAGACCGAGCAGGAAAGCCCGTAAGGCGTGCCGTTCAACAGAGCCAGCGCTTCGTCCTCGCCCTGGAACGTTTGCACGGTAAGCAGCGGTCCGAAGACCTCTTCCTGGATCAACCGGGAGTCCTGGGGCACTCCCGTCACGATCGTCGGCTCGAAGTAGGCGCCGAGCTTGGCGAACGCCTCGGGGACCCTGCCGCCCGTCACGATCTCGACGCCTTTGCTCTTCTTCGCGTAGTCGACGAAGCCCTGGACTTTGTCGCGGTGCGATTTGGCGATCAGGGATCCCATCGTCGTCTTCGCGTCGAGCGGGTCGCCGATCCGGATGTTCTGCACGTGGTGGCGGATCTTCTCGAGGAGCGCGCCCACCACCGCCTTGTCGACGATGAGGCGCGAGCCGGCGAGGCAGATCTGGCCCTGGTTCCGAAACGCAGCGCGCGTCGCGTCGGCGGCCGCGAGATCCAGGTCGGAGTCGGCGAAGACGACCGTCGCGCCCTTGCCGCCGAGCTCGAACGACAGCTTCTTCAAGCCGGCGGCGGCGCCGCGCATGATCGCTTCGCCCGTCGTGGTCTCGCCGGTGAACGAAATGGCCTTGATTTCCGGGTGCCGGACGATGGCTTCGCCGGCCGCGTCGGGACCGAAACCTTGGACGATGTTGACGACGCCCGGAGGTAATCCCGCCTCGTGCAGAATCTGACCGAGCGCCATCGCGGTCAGGGGAGTGAGCTCTGCGGGCTTGAGCAGAACGGTGTTGCCCTGCGCCAGCGCTGGCGCCAATTTCCAGGTCGCGAGATAGAGTGGCAGATTCCACGGCGTGATCAGTCCGACGACGCCGATCGGCTCGCGGATGCTCGTGTGCTGCGCGCCGTTGTCGGCGACGTGGCTGGTCGATAGCTGATGGCCGACGAGATCGGCAAAGAAGTGAAAATTCGCCGCCGAGCGGGCGACGTCGCCCGTCAGCGTCTCGCTGAGCGGTTTACCGGTGTCGAGCGCTTCGAGCCTCGCGAGCGGCTCGGCATACTTGAGGATGAGGTCGCCGATTCGGCGCAGCATTCGGCCGCGCTCTCCGGGACTCGTCTTTCCCCAGGGGCCAGCCAGCGCCTTTGCCGCCGCTTGCACGGCGTGTTCGACGTCGTCGGCGGTGCCTTCCGGTACGCTCGCGATGACCTGGTCGTGCGCTGGAGCCACGTTTTCGAAGGTTTTGCCGCTGGCCGAGGGGACGTAGGCGCCGTCGATGAAGTGCGCGCCTTTTTCCGGCAGGAGCGGGCAGAGGCCGCGCGCGTCGAGCGTCATGGCGTCGGCTCCCTGGTCGTCGCGATCGCCTTCATCTCGACGAAGTTGTCGCCGGGGAGGGCTCTTACCGCGACGGTCGTGCGGGCCGGCGGTGGGACTTCGGCGAAGAAGCGGTTCCAAACCTGATTCATGCCGTCGAATTCCGCCATGTCGGTGAGAAACACCGTGACGTCGACGACGTGGCGGCGCGTCAGACCGTTGGCCGCGAGCACTCGCTCGAGGTTGGCGAGCACGCCGGCGGTCTGCGCCTGGATGTCGTGCGCGATCACTTTGCCCGCGGCGTCCCGGGTCACACCGACATAGGCGTCGGTCTCCGGGTGCCGGCAGCCTTGGCCTGCAACAAAGAGAAGGTCACCGACGCGTCGGGCATGAGAATACTGAGCCATGGGGCGCGCGAGAGTCGTCAAATCAGCTCCTTGGTTCGACAGGGTCATATCATTCAGCTATAAAAGGCGCCAGGATACCCCCAATCGTTGGAGAGACCCGTTGGCCCGAAAGTTTCTGCGTTGGCAGGCCCTCTCCCAGGATATTCCTAGAAATTTCGGCGAGTTATCCGCGATCGTCCGGGGCAATCGCCGCTTCTCCGAGCTGCTGGCTCTCGACTACGGGGACCACGGCCTGACGCCCGTGCTCGAGCTGGTCCTGAAAGCCATCCAGGAGAAGCGACGCATCGCTCTCTACGCCGACTACGACGTCGACGGAACGATGAGTTGCGTCTCGTGGATCTGGTTCCTGCAGGCGGTCGGTCACCACGACTTCGTGCACTACATTCCCTGCCGCTTCAAAGAAGGCTACGGCCTCAACCTGAAAGCGATGGAGCACCTGATCGACGTCGAGAAGGCCGAGCTCATCATCACGATGGACACGGGCATCACGGCGAACGCCGAGGCGGCGTACTGCCGGAGCCGAGGCGTCGACTTCATCTGTACCGACCATCACACGATTCAGCCCGACAAGATGCCGGACTGCGTCATCCTGAATCCGAAGATGCATCCCGACGACCGCTACAAAGAGCTCTGCGGCTGCGGCATCACGTTCGTTCTTCTGCGCCGGCTGGGCGAAAAGCTGACGGTCCCGCCCAAGCTCTGGATCGACCTGCTGGCGCTGACGGGCATGGCGACCATCTGCGACGTCGTGCCGCTCAACGGTGTCAATCACCGCTTGGCCAAGCTCGGCGTCCAGGCGCTGGGCCAGAGCCAGCGTCCCGTCCTTAAGCGGCTGATGGAAGCGAGCCAGGCCCTGAAAGACGTCGACGAAAAAGACGTCGGATTCCGGCTCGGCCCTCGCATCAACGCCGTCGGCCGCCTCGAGCATGCCGACCTGGTGGTGAAGGCCTTCGTCGACCAGGACCCGGAGCCGCTCATCGCGTTCATGGACGAGTGCAACGAGCAAAGAAAGAAAATCCAGCGCGGCATCGTCGAGGACGCGCGCGTCGTCGCCAGCAATTATCTCGCCGACCCGGTGCTGTTCCTTGGCGGCGATTGGCATCCGGGGGTCGTCGGCATCGCCGCAAGCAAGATCGCCGAGGAGTTCTGGCGGCCGGTGTGGCTCTTCCAAAGAAAAGATGGCGTCTGCAAGGGCTCGGCGCGCTCGATCGCGGGCTTCGACGTGACCCGCGCCATGGTCGAGTTCGGCTCCCTGTTCACGAAATTCGGCGGCCACGCCGCGGCCGGCGGCTTCACCTTCCCCGAAGCGAGGGAAGCGGAGATCCGGGCAGGACTCGTCGCCTATGCCACGACCCTGAAGACCGAGAAGCCGGAGATGTGGCAGAGCCGCATCACTTACGACTGCGCGCTGCCCCAGGAAATGACTTCGCTCGCGCTCGCCGACCAGCTCGACTCGCTGAAGCCGTTCGGCCACGGCTTCGAAGAGCCGAAATTCATGGTCGACGCCGAGATCCAGTCGGTGCGCTTCTTCAACGACAAGGAAACGGGCGAGCCGCGCCACACCTGTGTCATGATCCGCGGCGCCTCGGGCTCGACGGAAAAGGTGATGTTTTTCAACGAAGCCCACAAGGAGCTCCAGGGTGCCCGGCGCGCGAGTTTCGTGGTGTCGGCCAGCCGCAACACGTTCCGCGGCCAGACGTCGCTCATGCTCTTCGGGCACGACTTCGAGTTGGACGGCGCGCCGGCTTAGGGCATCTTGCCTTCGAGCGTTCCCTGGAAGGTCAGGCCCACGGGTTGGTCCGAGATCGTCTCGGTGAATTCGTATTCGATCTCGTAGTCCTCGCCCTGGTCCATGGAGATTTTCTTGAACTTGACCGAGCCGCCGGTCGGGGAGGCGTAGATGCCCTGGGGCTTGTTGTCGTACGACTCGTTGTAATAGGCACGGATGAAAGGGGCGCCGTCGGCGGTGCGGTCGTTGCCGGTGTATACGCGTTCGAGCTCGGGCATGGCGTTGTTCTCGCCGTCCCATTCCAGCGTCAGGTTACCCTGGCGATTCTGGCGGGTCGGACCGTCAAGAGAGAGGGAGAAGCGGCCGACCTCGTAGAGCTGGACCTTCTGGCAGTCGGGCTTGAACTGAACGTTGCTGTCGACCTGCGGTTTCGCGTCGGGATCACATTCGCCGTGACCCCGGGGCAGCGCGTCGCTTGGCGGACCGGCATCCGTGGACGTGTCGGTGGTGGTGTCGGTCGTCGTGGCCGTGTCCGTGGCTGTGTCCGTCGGATCGGGCTTGTCGGTCTTCGAGTTGTCGAACGGCGGATTGAACGGCGCGTTGCCGCCGGTGCCCGAACGCGAATTGCCGCCGCTGCAGCCGACTAGGCCGAGGGCGAGGGCCAGAGCAGCCAAGCCGTTGGTGATCATGGCGGCCTCGTCCCTTTGGCCGTGCCGGAGAACGTCACCGTCTTGCTGGGGTAGTCGGGGATGTCCTCGACGCTGAAATCGAACGTGACCTCATACTCCGAGCCGGGAGTCAGGGGAAGCTTGACGAACGTGATTTTGGATGTCTTGGCGTAGTACGAGTTCGAGCTCGCGGCGTCGACGTCCAGTCGAGCGCGCGCCAAGATTTGACCGGTGCCGTTTTTTTCCTGCTCCGTGTAAACCTTGCCGGTGACCGGAATGGTCGTATCGTCGCCGGAAGTCCAATCCAAGGCTACGGTAACCTGAGCAGACGCGTCGGCGTTGCCCCGTACGACGGCGACGACTTTTCCAGGGCTCGTGAAATAGAAAGACTTGCAGACGGCCGAGAAATTGATGTTGTTGGTGAACACCTCGCCCTTGTCGTCCTCTTCGCCAGCCTGGCAAGAGACGCCTTCCGTCGCGGTGCCGGTGCCGGTGTCCGTGGTCGTGGCGGTCGCGGCTTCCTCCGTCGTTGCCGTGTCCGTCCCGGTCGCGGTACCGGACGGCAGGCCCGTTTCTCCGGCTGGGGCGTTGTAGGGCGCCTTGCCTTCCGTCGTCGATCGCGCGTCCTCGCCGTCGCTGCAACCCACCAGGGTCAACGTCGCTAGGGTCAGGGCGATGGCTAAGCGCTGGCTCATGCCAGTATTTTCGGCAAAACTGCCGAAATACCTTAGGGAAGGGCGACCGCTACCAGCTTCGACCAGCCAAGTGCCAACTCATTCAGGGACTTGCCGCCGATCTCCTCGACCTTCGAGCCGCTCGGCACCCCGCCCAGGCGTTTGTAGAAGTCGACCGTCCGGTTGTCTTCCAGCACCCAGAGCATCATGCTGACGTGGCCGTCGCGGGAAAGCTCCGTGGTGACCGCCTGGAACAGGCGCTTGCCGTCGCCGTGACCTTGGTACCGTTTGAGCAGATAGATCGCGTAAAGCTCGCCCGTGAAACCGAGCTCCGGCGTCCGGTTCTCGCCTCCGCTCGCGAAGCCGACGACCTCGCCGGTGGCGGTGACGGCGACGAAGATTCCGGAAGACCGGGCGCCGCCTTCGGTCAACGCTTCTTTCCACATCGCTTCCCGGCGTTCGACCTTGAGATTCGCGAGGAAGTCGCCCGGGACGATGCCCGCGTACGTTTCCTTCCAGCTCGCGACGTGCACGCGCGCGATGGCGGAGGCGTCGGCGATGGTGGCGGGGCGGATCGTCAGCATGTGCTGATATTACTGCATTTATTCAATTCTCTAAAGTTCCTTCTCGTCTCTGCCGCTCTATGTCCAACGTCCAGGCCTAAACGGCAGGACGATTGGAGGTCCCTTGCAAACTTTGCGTCTCGTCTTCGGTCTCGCCGCGGGACTGGCGTTGATGCTCGCCGGCTTGCTGCTCGAAGGCGGCAACGTGTCGCACCTCGTCAGTGTTCCCGCGTCCATTCTCGTCCTCGGCGGCGCCCTCGGCTCGGCGATCATCGCCAACCCCTTCGCGCACTTCGGCTATGCGGTACGCGTCGTGTTCCGCTCGGCCAAACTCCCGCGGGCGGAAGCGGACGGCGCGCAACGCGTGTTCGCCGCGTTAGGGAAAGGGGCCCTGCTTTCCGGCTTTCTCGGCGCCATGCTCGGCGCCATTCACGTCTTCGCCAACCTCGACAAGCCCGAGTTCATCGGCCCCGGCGTCGCCCTGGCCGTCGTCTCGATCGCTTACGGCTTCGGCCTCAACGTCTTCGTCGCGCAACCTCTCGTGAGTCTGGCGCGCGCCAAGATTCAACCGGTTTCGAAAGGAGTCACGCATGAGCCCCGCCTCGAGTCCGTTCGCAAGGACCTTGCGGCTTAGCCTCGGCGCGGCGCTCGCTTTCGCCGCGTTCGGTTATGCTTTTCACCTCATGGGTGGCGAGTGGCGCTCGCTCGTGCATCCCACCGGCGCGCTCATCGTCGCCGGCGGTCCCGTCGCGCTCCTCGGCTCGACGCGTTCGCTGCAGCGTCTAGCCAATGCCGCGCTCGCGGCCGGCGTGATCGGCGTCGTCATGGGACTCGTCCACGTGATGACCCATCTCGATCAACCGGCGACGATCGGTGTCGGCGTCGCCCTGAGTCTGGTCGCGATGCTTTACGGCCTCGCCTCGGCATTCGTGCTGGGTAGCGCGGGACTCGCCCAGCCCGCCGCTCGCCAAAGCCGGGTTCCGGACCTGACGCCCTATGCGTTGATGGCCGTAACCTTCCTGCTTCTCCTGACTTTCGCGGTGCTTTACGCGATCCGCCAATGACGCCGGCTCAGGGAAAATCGTCCTTCCGCCGATTTGTGCCGTATGGGCCTCTTGAAACCTTCGCCATGGATGCTACTTGCTGCGATGCTTTACGCACCGCTGGCGACCTCTTTTCCGGCTCAGGACGACCAGACGGCCGGCACGATGGCGATCAACTTCAACAAGCAGAACAATGCTTGGAGTCGGCTGGACTTGGGCGTGGTCGACGGCAAGGTGACGACGTCGCCGCCCGACACGGTGAAGTACGATCGCCGCGCCGAGACGCTCGCCGTCCTCGGAGGTGAAGTCCTCTTCGCGAAACGCTTCGGGGCGCGTTTGAACCTGAAAGGCGAGTTTTCCAAGCTCCGTCAGCAGGAAGCCGAGGGGCCCAAGGCGACGGTGGACTCGACGGTCAAGACCTACCGCCCTTCGCTCGACCTGACGTTCATCACGGACAAAGGACTGGAAATTTTTGCGGGCCAGGAAATGCAGATCATCCCGGCTTACACGGAGACGGTCGCCTCGTCCAACGGCGAGTCGTCGACGGCGTTCGGCAATTCTTCGGTGGCTTCCCGGCGCTTTGGCGTCGTCCGCCGCGCCGGCGCGTGGTCGGGCGGGTTCTACTATCAAATGGGCGCCGAGGCGACGCGCGACGTCGAACAGACGGCGTTCGACGGCTCGGGCGCCGACTCCGACGACGTCGTCTTCATCCCGTCCCGCATCGGCGTCATGGGTGCCTTCAAAGCGATTGCGGCGTTCTGGGACTTCGAGCTCGACTTCATCCAAGCCCGCGGCAAAGGTCCGAAGGACGACCAGGGCAACACGACCTACACCGACTACTTCGAGACGCACCTCGGCTCGCTCTACTTCTTCGGCGGCAGCTTCGGCGTCAAGGGCAGCGTGTTTCACAAAACTCTGTCTTACGCCAACAACGCTTTCGTCACGATGGAGACGATTCCCGCGACCTCCGTGAAACTCCTCGGCGTGCTCGGCGACGACGAGAGCCATGCGTTTTTAGGCCTGATCTACGCCTTCGGCAAAGACGGCCAGAGTCTTCCGGAATTCAACGCGGAGTACGAGTTCGACGCGTTCGCCGTCACCTTCGGCTCGATCTTCTCCTTCTAAGGACGTCATGAGATATTTCATCGCTCTCATCGGTCTGACAGTCGTCACGGGCATCCTCGGATGCAAGGCGCGGCAGGAGCAGAGCGCAGTCATGGCGGACGCCACGGCGCCTGCCGAAAAACCGGTGGATCCGGCCGCGAAAGAAGCCGTGCAGGCGGTGGCGGTCGCTTGCGGAAGCGACACGGCGTCGCAATTTCGCGGAAGCAGCGGCGACCACGTCGACTTCGTCCCAGTGTACGTGGCGCCGGTCGCCGGCAAAGACCATGAAGACTTCTTCGAGAGCGCGACGTTCACAGACGGCAAGTGGAAGCTGAGCACTGGCATGCGGGATCCGAAGACTCCGGAATGCGTGGCGGGCCGCCTCGAGCTCTCGACCGAGGAGCTGATCGGCGCGCTGCGTTGTGCTGGGGTCGATCCGTGCCGAGGCATCGCCAAACCAAGCCAGGGTCCGTGCAAGATCGAAGCCGGCCAAGTCGTCGCGGGCTACGACCGCGGCGTTTCCGGCGTGGCGTTCACCGATCTGGAAAGTTGCGGGGACCTGATGGTCTCGGAGCAGGGAATCTTGGGTTTTGCAGAGTTCGCGGCGGCGCCGCCTCCTAAAGGCGAAACTCGCGCTCTTCCCCGCGGCGACCAGCCTGAATCGGCGATGGCATTGACCGCGAACTCCTTTGCTTGGGCCCCATACGGCGACGCGGCGCGGGCCTTTCATCTGACCAAGACGAACTACTCCGGCCAGCTGGAATTCAAGCCGGACACGCTCTATTCCTGGGGTCCTTTCGCCAAGCTCAACTGGCTCGCGAGTCATGGCTGGTCCGGCAAGCTTCGCCGGGACTACAAAGACGCCCCGATCTTCGCGACGACCTCGCCGTTCGGCTCGTTCGGTTACGGCGACATTTCCGTCCGGCTGAAAATCAAGACCGAAGGCGTCAGGTACAAGTTCATTTCGGAGTATCCGTTTCGTTCGGGTCGGGCGCGCGAGTACTGCGACGACAACGATGTCGACGTCGACAGCACGATCATCGTCCGCTACTGGGACAACGGCATCGTCACGGGCCTCGACTACATTCTCTGCGGCCTCGGACCGGTTCATTCCTGGAGCTGGGGCACGCAAGAGCAATACGCGGAGATGAACGCCGAGGTGACCTGGATGGGCCAGCACAATTACCGGGACTACGAGCTCTACGTCAAAAGGGGCGGCGTCGACGAGATGTACCCGGCGGTCGACGGCAATAGTCCGTCCGCGCAGAAGTGGCAGAACAACATGAGCTACCACTATACACGCGGCTTCGGTGCGGCGAGCCACGCCGGCAATCGCGGGCTGATCTACTACAACCCGGGCGTCAGCAACGGCGACCAGGTGAGTCACTTCCGAACAAATTCACCAGTTTACTTCAATCCAGAGTGACGGACGGGCGGGCTTAACCGTCGTTTTTCTATTAGAAAATCAATTGTTTAAGTGCGATTCGTCAAGTTTTCGGGGCAAACGCCGACCTCATAGATAGGAGGTCCTCTCCGTGTCTTCCGCCCTGAGATCGCTAAGCAAATTGATTCTCCTCGCCTTCGTCCTGGAGGCGCTCTCGGGGTGTTACATCTATAACTTTTTCAAACGCGACCGGAACGGTGGCGACGACGAAGATGACGGCTACGGAACCGGAGTCATCGGCAATTCGCTGGGCCCGAAGGCGGGCGGAGTCGACGAAGCGGCGCTCGCGCAAGTCTACGCCGTCGGCACGACGCACGCTCCTTCGGCGATCCGTCCGGACCCTGATCTGTTCGTGCGGCGCCTGCTGCGGCAGTACCGCCCGGAAGGCGTCACCGTAGCCCGTCAGATCGGCCAAGTGGAACAGTTCCGTCTCCTGCTCGGCGGCGCTTCCGTCGACTTTGCCAAGGCCCCGCAGGACATCTACGACGCGACGTCGCTGCTTGCCGTCTCCAAAGTGGCGGAAGAGGTCTGCCGCGGCCTCGTCGCACCGAACCCTTACGAGCACGGCGACTGGACTTCGATCCTGCCGTACCCGGCGGCAAGCGAAAACGAGAACATCCAGTGGCTCGCCCAACGCATCATCGCCCGCCCGACGACGTCGATCGATTCGGCGGTGTTTACCCAGCTCACTGCCATCATGGAAGGCGAAAAGCCGTTCCTCTCGGACAACTGGTGGGCGGACGGCAACCCTTACGCGAAGTACGTACCCGTTTGCGCGACTTTGGCGCTCGACGCCGAAGCGCTTCTTTATTGAGGCTCGAAAGTGCTTAGACTGGCTTCCATCGTCAACCTGCTCGTCGCTCTCGCGGCCGGGGCGGCGCCGTCGGCCAAGGCCGACCCGAGCTACGAAGGCGCCTTGCGGCGCGCCCAGTATCTGCTCAACTCGACGGCGCCAGATGACGGCACGTTCTCCGTCTCGAGCGACGCCGCCGGTTACAATGTGGCCGTCCGCAACTTCCTCGAGCATCCGAACTTCTACGACACGATGCTGCGCTACCACGAGCGTTTGTTCGGGACGGGCTTGCCCACCGATTACCTCGACGAGCTGATGAACGACAACATCGACAACAAGACGAACAAGTTCGCGCAAATCACGTGCAACCGCTCCGACGGCGCCGACCAGCGCTTCCGCTGCTACTGGTCGAGCCGCGACGAAGGCGCCAAGCAGGGCAGCTGCCCGCGCTCCTGGGAGCAAGCCGTGTCGGTGTTCTGGTATCCGGGCATCGTCGCCTGGGTGTGCCCGTCGGTGGTGCGTGCCTGCGGTTCGGACCTGTCGCGCTGCTTCATCGAATACCACAACCAGGAAGAGGCGGCGAACGCCGAGCTCGGCACCACCGAGATCTTCGACTCGCGCACCAGCGTGGTCAAATCGCTGTCGAAGCAGGCCGCGGGTATCGCCACCGAGATCGTGCTCGAGAACTACCCTTACACCAAGATCCTCGAGCCCGGCCTGACGGCCGTCGACGGCGCGATCGCGCACCTTTATCGCCAGACGCACCACTTCGACCTGGGCAAGCTCCACCCGCCGCAGCAGCTGCTCGACATCGCCAACCGGATGAGCCTGACCGACACCAAGTTCCGGCTCGTCAACACCGATGCATCCTACGAGCAGGCCGGCGTCATTTCGACGTTCGGGTGGCTCCGTCGCTACGAAAAAGACCGGACCCGCGCCAACCAACTTTACGAGCGTCTGCTTTGCCGAAAGTTCACGTCCGAGCTGCCGAAGGTCTTCCCGGCCGATCCGGGCAACCTGCGCGAGACGCCGGGATGCATGGGCTGCCACCAGACGCTCGATCCGCTTGCCGACTTCTTCAAGGCGTGGGGCGAAGGCGGCGACCTCTACGTCGGCGGCCAGGCGTCCATCTCGACGACGTTCGGCGGCCACGACGGCATGTACGTTTCCGACTTGGCCGACATCATCCGGAACGACAACGCGTTTGGCACCTGCCAGGTCGAGAACGCCTGGAAATGGCTGATGGGCCGCGGCTTCTACCGCGACGAGGCGGACCTCCGCGCCGCCCTGACGA
>JAYVBB010000719.1:0-5004 GCA_043750715.1 Pseudomonadota bacterium
GAAACCTAGCATGTCTCGGGACGGTGGCAAGCCCGTTTATTCGACCGCGGCGCCGGGCGTCAGGCAAAAGGACGAACGCCCGGCGTCCAAGCCCGCCGCGGGAAGCGGCCCGTTGAAGATGCGCCTCGAGACCAAGGGCCGCGGCGGCAAAGCCGTGACCGTGCTGTTCAATCTGCCGTTCGGCGAGGCCGACGCCAGGAAGCACATGCAGACCCTGCAGTCGGCCGCCGGAGTCGGCGGCACCCTCAAGGACGGGGTCATCGAGCTGCGTGGGGACGTCCGGGACAAAGCGGACGCTTACTTCGCCAAGCTCGGGATCAAATGCGTCCGGGCGGGAGGGTGAGGTTGGTCGCTGCTAGCCGGCTTTGGCGACTGAGACCGGAGCCAGCGCGATGCGGACCAGGGCTTTGTCGTCTTCGATGCCGGTATCGCCCAGTGCCTCCGCGCCGCGCAGCGGCAGCTGGACCTCGAGGCTTTCGATCGTCTTGGCGTCCTTGCGGGCCGAGCCCACCAGCACGCCGTCGGTGCCGAGGTAGATCGCTTCCGCTTTCGAAGGGTCCAGCACGATGTGCGTCGGGTTCAGCGTCAACTCGTGGCTCGGCCCGATGCCGAGCATGCTCCCCGCCGCGAAATGGCCGGTGATGCGCGCGCGGGTGCTTTCGCGCACCAGGAAGATCGGGCCGTGGCCGGCGCTCCAGTAGGTGACGCGCGCCCGGCGGATCTCGGCGAGTCCCAGCGTCACGGTGTGCGCCGATCCCTGGCCCATCGCGGTCAGCACGTCGTTGACGCGGAGGATCCAGGCTTTGGGGTCGAACGTCTCGTCGCTCATCGCCGCGGTCCAAAGCGACTGCACGGCGTGAACGACCAGGGCGGCCTGCAGACCCTTTCCCGTCGCGTCCACAACCAGCACCAGCATGGCGCCGTCGGGGCGAACCTGAGCGGCGAACCAGTCGCCGCCGACGCTGCCGTGTTTCAGCATGTAGAAGTCGGCAGTGAGCGGCCCCGAGACGAGGCTCGTGGTCGGCCTCATCGAATCCTGAATGGCGCTCGCGAGGTCCATCTCGATCTGGATGCGGCCCCGCTCCGCCTGAACGATGAGCTGGCGGTTCCGGATCTCGAGCCCCGCGGCTTCGCGGCGCCCGCGGATCTGGGAGTACTTCCAGGCGAAGGCCGCGAAGTAACCGATGGAGGAAATCAAAGCCGTGGCCGGCCCGTCTTCGGTTCTCCAGATCACGGCCGACATGCAGGCTGAGAAAAAGAGGGTGACCGCGGCCGGGACCATGACCCTCGACTGCGGCGTCAAGACGATGATGAACACGCCGACGAGCGAGGCCGAAAGCGTGCCTTTGAGGAGGGGGAACTGCGCCACCATGACGTGGACGTCGTCGAACAGCAGGACCAGGTAGCGTAGATAAAGAGGCAGGATGCACGGCAGGTGCAGGCGCAGCATCCATTTTGGATGAGTTTTCGCGAACACCAACGCCGTGAGGGCGGCCAGAATTTCATAGACATGCGCGTACGTCATGAACTCCAGCTTGCGCGGATTCAGGATCAGGATCCGGTCGATGAAAAAGCTGAGGAACTCGTAGCCGAGGAGGATGTTCATGCCCATCCGTCCCACGCTCAAGTCTTTGCGCAGAATCAGCTCGTCGATCTGACGGCGCTCTTCGCTCATGCGGAGAGGAAGCGGAAGTATTCGTCGCCGTCGTATTCCGGTCGGCCCTTCGAGCCGCATTGCTTGCAGAGCACTTTTTCCTTGTCGACCTCGTCCGGGTCCAAGTTGGCCGTCGCGACGAGGGTCCACCAATAGTGCATGCTCGCGCACTCGAAGCCGCGGGATACCGATTCGATCTTGGCGGTACCCTTCATCGCAGGAATGACGTTGCACGCCATCACGAACGTCGGCGAGCAGCGCTGCATGGTGATCTTGTGGTTCTTTTCGAGCAGGCGGAGAAACGGAATCCAGTCGCGGATGCCGATACTGGTGACGTGCTTGATGCCGTACAGGTCGAGTACGATCTGTGGCTTGAGGTCGGCCGGTAGCTTCACCGCGCCAAGCGTCGCTGTGGTGTCCTCCGTCAGTGGTCCGACGAGGATCAGTTCGTCGTGGTCGGTTCCGACTTTCACTTTGAGGGTCAGCTTGTCGTTTGCCATGAAAACTCCCAAGTCCTTACGGGTCCTTCGGTCCGGCGGGCGGTTTACTCAAACGGTTGGGGTTGGCGGTTTTCGCAAGTCTCTAAGGAAAACGGCCGGCATCCCGAAGGATGCCGGCCGTTTTTTTAGAATTCTAGCTTAGTTGACCGTGCGGGCTTTGGAGTCCGGATCGATCGTCGCAGGAGTCATACGACCGGTCGCGTCGCCGCAAGCGGTTTTCGAGAAGACGACCGAGTCGACGGCCAGCGCCGAGTCGTAGTAGGCGTCACCCGCGTCGCTGACGTTGAAGCGCAGCGTGCGGATCTTGCCTTGGTCGTTCGCGGTGAGGTCTTTGCAGATGATGCGCGAGGCGATCATGCCGTGGTAGCACTTGCCGGCGGCGGCTTCGGAGGTCGATTCGCCGTCGACGCACTTGTAATTCTCGCCGTCGCCCGGAGTCTGCGAAGAGTTGCGGACGTCCCAGAGGTCGCCGTGACCGATCTTGTCCTTCGTGAAGACCCATTCCCCGCAGGATTTGCCTTCCGCGTAGGTGGAGATCGACGGGCAAGCGGCAGCGGCTTCCTGGCCGCCGGCGAGGTCGTTCAGCGTACCGAAGGCCAGGAGGTCCGTCGATTCGTCGAACTTGATGAAGAAGCTGTCGTTGAAGGAGCTGCCGACGTAGATCGGGAACTCGGACGAGAAGAAGGCGACGCGCATCTGGATCGCCTTGGCGTCCGCGGGTACGTTGACCTTCTGCCACATTTCCGAGGTCTGACCCGCGCCGTCCGGTCCCGGCAGGTCGATGGGGGATTTCGAGGTGAAGTAAAGTTGGTCGCCCGTGGCGATCCAGCAGTAGCCGGCGACGCCGTCGAGGTAGTTGTTACCCAGACCTTCGGACGGGAAGATTTCTTCCGCCATGTGAGCGTCCTGGCCGACGGAACCCGTCGCGCGCCAACCCGGATTCTTCTCGTAATCGTCGAACAGGGCGCCGGTGCGCACGAACGGGAGGTCTTCGCCGGCGTCGTTGAAGCCGTTGCAACCCAAGTCGACGTTGTAGATGACTTCGCCGTCAGGCTTGCGGACGACCGGGGAATCGGTCTTCGGCGGGATGTCGGCCGGGGCAGCCGGAGTCGGTTCGGGTTTTTTCGCGGGCGAAGGCGTCGGCGGAGCAGCCGGCGTCGGTTTCGCTTGCGTCGGCTGCTTGAAGCGCAGCTCGGTGACGACCAGCTTCCAGCCGTTGACGAAGTCGCTGACGGCCGTGTTGGCTTTGTCGAAGAGCGCGGTGGACTTGGTCGACGCTTCCGCGTTGCCCAACTTGCCCACTTTGTCGTCGACGGCGCCTTTGTACTCTTCCAGCACGCCGGAGTAGGACATTTCTTTCGTCGCGGTGGCCGGGGTGCCCGTGTAAGTCGAGCCGATCGACTTGTTGTAGGCGAAGACGGTGCCCTTGGAGCCTTCGAGCATGGCGAGGAAGTACTTACCGCCGCTGGCTACGTCGCCCGCGACCGTCACGAACGGCGAGCTGGACGTGAAGACGAAGGTGTCGCCGACCGCGTCCGGAACGGGAACAGCGCTGTCTTCGGAGCCGCCATCAGCGATGAATTTGACTGCGCCGGTGAGGTACGCGAGGCCTTTTTCGCCTTTGCCTTCGATCAGAAGGTATTGGCCGGCTTGGTTGTTGTTGTCCAGCTTGATCTGGCGGTTGGCCGGGATGTACTGGTTGATCTTCTCGCCGTCGATGACGATCTGACTTGCCTCGGCGTCGACGCGGGCGATCGAGATGATGCGCAGACGCGTGTAGGTCGCGTCGTCGAGCTTGAACTCTTCCTTTTTCACGATGGCGAGCGAGCGCTGCTTCTCGGCGGTGCCTTGCGCTTGCTCGGGAGCGTCGATCGGAACGGGCAGTTCGACGGTCTTGCTTAGGTCGCCTTTGAATTTGTCCGTCAGCTCGATCGCTTTGTGGACTTTGAATACCGCGAGACCTGGGTTCTTGGTTTCGTCCCAGCCCACGGCCGTGAGGATCGCTTGTTTTTCCGCATCGTCGAGGACTTTGATCCCGGCGGCTTCTTCCGCCAAGGACTTGGCCTTGTCGCAGCCGGAGGCGGCGAGCGCGAGCGCGGCGAACGCGATCGGCAGCATGGCCCGAATGCCCGCAAACTTCATACTCAGATCTCCTCAGAAAAGTGAAAAGTAGAGTCCGTAATGATTGAAACTGGTAACGAAAAGTGTCCGGACAGTATAGCCGGCAGTCCGCGAAAGAGAATCATTTTTTTAAGATATTTATGAGAGAATCAGGGCATATGGACGAGCCGCCGTTCACCGCTGAATTTTTGCGCGAAGCCTACGCCCAAGGTTTCTTTCCGATGCCGCATCCGGAATCGGGGGAAATTCTGTGGTTCCACCCGGAGCCGCGCACCATCATTCCTCTAGAGGACTTCCACGTGTCACGCTCACTCGCCAAGACGTTGGCGAAGGGAGGCTTTGAATTCCGCATCAATAGCGACTTTGCGGGCGTGATGAAAGCATGTGCAGATCGCCCTGACACGTGGATTACTAACCAATTCGTCGAAGTTTACTCAGAGATGAACCGGCTGGGGGATGCCCACGCGGTGGAAGTTTGGCGAGACGACCAACTGATCGGCGGCGTCTACGGGGTTTCATTGGCGGGGGGCTTCTTCGCGGAGTCGATGTTCCACAAGGTGACGGACATGTCGAAGGTGGCGTTGTTTCACCTGGTGGAGAGGATGAAGGCGAAAGGGATGACGCTGCTGGAGTGCCAGTTCATGACTCCGCATTTGAAGTCGTTGGGTGCGAAGGAGCCGTTACTTTTAGCTTTAGCTAAGGTTTGTTTTTGGCCTGCAAAATAAGCCG
>JAYVBB010000720.1:0-11371 GCA_043750715.1 Pseudomonadota bacterium
GTCAGGATGATGAGGCCGAAGTATTCGCCGCCCGTCAGCTCCAGATGACCGCGCGCGGCACCGATGCTGGCGCTGCCGATCCAGGTGTGGCTCGCGCGGTATTTCTTGATCTTGGTCGAGTACCAGAACCCGTAGATCCCGAGCGTGATGATGATCAGGAGGAACGAGCGCAGGAAGATCGAGAAGACTTCGCTGTCTTTGCCGGTGTAGCGGACGCGCATCGTCCCGAGGTAGCTGTTGTTCGTCCGGATGGCGTAGAGGCGGTTTTGCCAGACCGCGCCGTAGAAGCCGAGCGTGATGATCGTCAGGAAGTAGCCCTTGATGAACTCCTTCATGAAGCCCTTCGCCGCTTCCCTGTTCATGCCGAGACGGATGCCGCGCCAGCTGGTCCGGCTGTAGAGGTAGCGCTGCGACATGTAGATCGCGTACGGAATCAGAAAGAGCAGCCCCAAACCGAAGGCGAGCGACGCCAAGCCGCCGTAGGTCGGAGACATGAAAACCGCAGCTTGCGTGATGCCCACGCCGACGATGTAGATGCCGATGACTTTCAAGTATCCCACCAGCAATTCGCCGCCGGTACCGTGATAGATGAAGCGCTGGCCGTGGAACTCGGAGTTTTGCCAGAGGAACTGACGAACCCGGACTTTGCCCCAGAAGGAGTAGATACCGACTGTGATGATCGTCAGCGCGATGTTGCGCAGGATGATCAGCGCCAGGTCGATCCCGATGCCGTGGAACTGAAGCTTGTACTGGAAGTCCTTTTGCTGCGGGGGCGTCTGCTGCGGTTCCATCCGGTCCTCCGAAGAGTTGAAGCAGAAGCTTCTCGGAGGTAATCCCCTGAACTTTAGTCATTTACCTAAAGTTCTTGCCAAATCCTGGTCAATACCAGGGGTTGAATCAGGGGTCGGGGTTCAGCCGGACGAAAGGGATGAGCGCACCGCCGACCACGAGGCCAACCAGGAATCCCGTCGCGTGGGCCGTATAGCTGGTCGTCTGCTGGAACGTCGTCGGGAAGAGCAGCAGGAGGGCGACGCCGATCGAGCGGAAGATCCGCATCGAGACGGAATATTCGGTTTCGAAGCGGACGTAGAGAACCAGCCAGAGCGCGATCATTCCGTAAAGCATGCCGGAGGCGCCGAGCAAGCTTACTTTCGGATCGTAGATGTCGATCGTCCATAGGTTGCTCAGGATGCCGACGACCAGCGCCCCGAGGGGAAACGCGAGGCGGCCGAAAAAAGCGTAGAGGAACCAGCCGAAGATCAGGAACAGCGGCGAGTTCGAAAGCAGATGCTCGACGTCCGAGTGGGTGAAGAGCGCCGTGAGCAAGCGCCAGTACTCGCCCTTTTGAAACACTTCCTCGCCGCTTGCGGCCAAGTCGTAGATTGCGCGCGGCGACCATTCGTAAAGACTGGCTGCCCAAAAACCCAGGAAGCAGAGCAGTGCCGGCGTCATGGCGTGGTTTTTCGGAAACCGCGACATCGGACGCGGAGCTTTTGGCGGACTTGGGGCGAAGTCCTCTTCCGAAGGCACGTAGCCTTCGGGCTCCGTCATGTCGCGTGGACCCGGCAACTCCTTGTCGAGGATTTCACGGCGGCGGCGGTAGCGGGGCAGAAAAAAAGCCATCCCCGCATTTTACCAGCGGTTCCACTCCAAACCGAGTTGAAAGAGGCGTTGTTCGTCTTCCGCGGTGGCCGATGCCCTGAGCAGCACCTCCGTGCCGGCGGGCTCCGTCAACCGGTAGGCGATGCTGACGTCGGAGAAGCGGGACCGCGCCAAGGTCCCGGCCTCGGGCCTCAGCCGCACTTCGTGGACGCCCCGGAGCTGCCAGTCACGTCGTCCGTCGAAGGTCCAGAGGCCCTCGAGCCGCACGGGAAGCGCGAGGTGGAGCTTGCCTCCTTCCTCCATTTCGATGGCGGAGCCCAATGAGGCGTAGATGAACCGCTCATAAAGGCGCGAGGACCAGAGGTTGGCCATCAATTCGCCGCCTGCTACCGTTCCGGAGGTCGGGAGATCGCGTCCGCCTTTGAGGTCGAGCACCGTCAAGCCGAGACCGAAGGTGCCGGCGTCAGTGAAGAACGGCGGCACCTGATCGAGCCGTTCTTTGAATTTCCGGATCGAGAGGCCGGTCACCCGCCAGGCCTCGAGGCCCGACGTCGCCTTTGCTTCGCCGAGTGCCACGAACGTCGCCCGCTGCATGGCCTGGCGGGCTGGCGCGCCGAAATCCTGGCGATGGAGCGCGAATCCCGAGGTGGCGACGCCGTGGCTTTGGCCGCCAGGGCGGGTCAGCATGCCGGCGCCGACGCGGATCGACGACAGGTTGGTGTGAGAGGAACCGACGTCGTCAGCGAGCATTTCCTTCGGGCCGTACTTGCTCTCGATCAAAGCGTTGGCATCGAGCGACGCCTGCTCGGCGAGGGTCCGGTCGCCTCCGAGAAGGTCCTTTTGCATTCTCCGGATCACCACCGTCGGCTTGGTCGAATACTGTTCGCAGCGTTGGGTGTGGTCCATGAACGCCATCTCCGCTTCCTGGCCGAGCGTGCCGAGCTGATAGATTTCCGTCCGTAGCTCGGTGCGGGACTTACCGATGCGCTCCAGCTTTTCGTAGGCGTCCGTCCGCGTCGACTCCGTGCGCCGCGAGAATGCGGCGGCACTCGGCCAGTCCAGGTCCGGATTTTTCGCGGCAAGACCGGCGACGCGCTGCCTGAGCTCCTCCTGGGCGAACTGGCCCTTCTTTTTGTAGCTGTAAAACGCCGGGTGAACTTCGCGCGCCAGGCCTTTTCGGATCAGCAGCGCGACCAACGAGTTGGGAGGGACCACCAGAGGATCGAAGGCCGCGACGTCGTCGTCGCCGATGCCTTCGCCGATCAGCTGCACGAGAATCGACGCGCAGTTGCGGTCGAAGAAGTAGTACTTGGTGCGGTAACTCTTCTTGGCGAGGTAGAGCTGGTCGATCAGGCGGGCTTTCTGGGCGTCGGTGAGGATCAGCTCGTAGCGGATCAGGTTCCGGTCCTGGTCGATCGTGTAATTCTTGACCGCCTGATAGAGGGTCTGCCGGTCGAACGTCGTGAGGAACCCTCCGCTCAGGCCTTTGAGCGACTGGACGACCGAGCGCAGCGCGTCGAAGTCTTTGACGTCGGCGCCTTGACCCAGATCGATCAGGGGACGGTTGCACTGCCCGGCATCCGGCTCCGCTTGCGGCGGCGGCGGAGCCCGACCGGCGTCGGTATCCGCGAGGAACGACAGCACGAGGTCGTTGGGGTTCTCCAGTCCGAGCGTTCCGGCGAGCGGGTTGTTCTTGAGCTTCATGCGCAGAATCAGGTGCCCCGCCACTTCCGCCGCGTCGGCGACGCCGGGAGTGGCATAAAGCAGCTCGAAGCCCGCCACGGTGTCGGCGTTGACCGGACCCATCGGTAGGGTTTTCCGCGTCAGCGGATCCAGGAATTGGATGTCGTCGAGAAACCCGTCGTCGACCGGCCGGCATTTGATGTGCGGCTGATCGAGGTAGGGTCTGTAGTCGGGAAAGGCTTTGCGGAAAAAAGCGAACTTGCCGGGCGTTCGGCAGGCGATCGAATCCTCGATCTTCGAATCGGGGGTGACGAAGTAGACGCTGCCGAACGTCGCGAAGTCCTCTTCGGCGTCGTTCAGACCCTGCTCTGTCGCATAGCCGCGGGGATCCTGGTTGTCGGCCTCTCGCGGCAGTCCCGGAATTTTGACGCCGAGGTATTCGCGCGGCCGCCAGCCGCTTTGGCGGCGCCATTCTTTCGACTCGCTGAGATCGTGGACGGAGTCGTGGACGTGGAGCAGTTGATGGGCGAACTCCCTCTGCAGCAGCGTCAGATATTCGGAGCGAGGGGACCGGGCCATGCCGTCGGTCGAGACCGAAAGCTGCCAGAACAAAAGCGGTGGAGCCGAGTGCCGCGGCGCGGTTTTGACGCCGCTCGTCTTGAAGACCTTGATCTTGCCCATGCCCGGGCGGGCCGCCAGCCCGCGGACCGACTCCGGCAGGCGGCCGAGCAGCCCCGTCAATGCAGCGAGCTCGTCCTCGGCCCAAGCCTCGTCGCGGGTGTCCACGAAGACGAAGGCGTCACGCCGCTCTTCTTTTCCCGACGCCTTGCCGGCGCAAAACAGGAGGGCCGGCAAAAGTAGAAGAAGAGCGGGGCGCATCAGGTCCTGAGATACGGCGCCACTCGAGCAAGCAGATGGGTCAGCTCGGTGCGCGAAGGATTCGCGGGCGCATGCTCCACGATAGCATCAGCCAGCGTGGCCGGCGAGACTCCGAGGAGAGCCGCGAATTGGCGGAGAGTCGCGCCGTTGGCCGCGAAAGCTTCCTTGATCAGGCGGTCTGCCACTTCCGGGTCGAGCGCCACGTCGGTGTCGAAGGACGTCGCCTTGGTCGTCTTCTCGAGAGAAGCGTCCAGCGCGGCGCTCGACGACTTGGAGCTGTTGCCCAGGCTCGACGTCGCGTTGGTCATCCCGTCGGTCGTGGTGCGGACGGTGTCCATCGTCACGCCGGAGGTGCCTTTCGAGACTTCGGTGCTGGCGTCGCTGATCTTGGTGGCAGAGTTTTTCGTCGCGTCGGACGACGGCTTGGTCGAGTGGTTGTAGGTTGCTTCCGAGCTGGCGTTCGTGGTGCGGCTCGAAGCCTCGGAGGCGTCCGTCGTCGCGTCGGAAGTCGAGCGGGCCGAGTTCGCCGTGGCGTTCGAGCTCGGCTTGGTCGAGTTCTGGTAGGTAGCCTCGGTCGAGGCGGCGGTCGACTCGGTCGACTGCTTCGTCACCCGGCTCGTGGCTTTGGAGCCGTTGGTCGTCGCTTCGCTGGAAGGCTTGGTGGAGTTGTTGTAGGTCGCCTTGGACGCGTCGCTGGTCGCCTGCGAGGTGGCTTTGGCGAGGGCATCTGTCTTCTTCGTGGCGGCAGTCGTGACTTCCGACGTCGCTTGCGACGCCGCAGTGGTGGCGTCGCTGGTCGGTTTGGTCGTGTTGCGCCAGGTCGCTTCCGAGGCGTCGCTGGTCGCCTTCGAGGCCGACTCCGTGACTTCGACGCTGAACTTCATCGATTTGCCAGTTACCGCCGAGGTGCTCTTCGAGGCCGCCGTCGAGGCGTTGGACGTCGACTTTGACGTCTCAGCCGTGACTTCCGACGACGACCGGCTGAAGCGCGACGTCGCTTCCGACGACGGCTTGCTCGACTGGCGATAGGCCGCTTCCGTGACGTCGCTGGTCGCCTCCGACGAGGCTTCGGAAGTCTTGCTTGCCGCCGTCGACGCTTCGCTGGTCGACTTGGTGACCTGCGTCGCGGAATTGCCCGTGGGCTTGGTCGAGTTCTGGTAGGTAGCGCGCACCGCCGCGGCGGAGTTGTCGCTGGTGGCTTCGGAGACCTTCGTCGAGTTGTCGCTCGTCGGTTTGGTGGTCGTCCGGTAGGTGTTTTCGGTGGAGTTCCCCGTGGAATTACCGGTGAGCGTGAACGGACCGCCGTAAGCGATACCGCTTTGGGAGAGAAAGAGAACGAAGAGAGTGGTAGTTGCTTTGAAGTGCGACATGGGGACCTCCAAAGAGAGGAAAAGCAAGCCCGATGCCAGCGAATAAGCGTATGATATCAACGAAATGACCTGTGGACGCGCGGACGCGGACGCGGTGTGGCCCGGGCGACACACTGGTCTTACTTGGGATTCACCGATTGCACGTCGTTGAGGAACTGATCGGTTAGGGTCGCGAGGGCGTTGACGACGCTGGTCGTGAACTGCTTGGGGTTCGACACGGTAACGTTGCCTTTGAACCAAATCGGGGCGGTGAACGTCGTCATCTTGTCTCGCGCGAGAAAGACTTTCTCGCGGCACGACAGCTCTACGTGAGCGCCATAACCGAGCACTTCGCCTTTGACGTCGCTACTGGTGAGGACGACGACGCGGCCGAAGATTTCGGGGGCTCCGGCGGGGGCCGACGTGCCGAATTTACGCTTGGCGAGGCGCTGCTGAATGACCTTCACGAGCGAGCTCTCGCTCAGGCCGGCCTTCTTCGCCTCGGGATCGAGCGGCTCGATCTGGACGTTGAAAGACTTCGGGAGGCCTTTCAGGATCGCCGTGTCGGCGAATGCCGGCAGGCCGAAGCAGGCGAAGAACGCGGACAGAAAGAGCAGGCGAAGCGTCATTGGAGAACCTCGTTCCACGCGAGGTTTTCGAGGTGGGCCCGCAGATGCGTGATGGTGCGGAATTTCTTCAGAATGAGCGACGACTTCAATCCCAGCACGATTCCTTTCACTTCCGCGGGCTGCTTGGCGTAGCGCGTCTGGCCGCCGATCGCGTCGTAGAAGATCCGGATGACGTCGAGGATGTCGTCCTGGAGGTTGAACGCGCTGGGTTTCCCCCAGTGGAAGAAGTCGAGGAGCTTGATCTCGAAGCCGAGACCGCGGCGGCGCACGATGATGTTTCCGGGGTGCAGATCGCCGTGGTAGTCGTTCAGCTGGTGCACGCCTTCCATCGCGAGAGTCAGCGCATAGAGAAGGTGCAGGCCCTGGAAGACGTCGAGGCGTCCGCGCGGCTGGTCGGCAAGGAATTCCTGGAGAATCTCGCCTTCGACGTAGTCGGAGATCAGGAACGAGATGTCTTCGCCGCCGTAGTGGATCGTTTCCTGGGTGTGGTATTGGATCAGCGCCGGACAGGCGCGGAGCTTGTGCAGCTTCTTGGCGTAGAAGTTCAGCGACTTGTTGCGTTTGTTCCGTTGCGGGAAGAAGAACTTCGCCGCGCGCTCGATTCCCGTCGAGTGCTCGCGCAGGAGGTAGACCTCGCCTTCCCAGCCGCCGCCGAGCTTCGACACCACTTCGTACTTCTTCGCGAGCGTCCGCCCGGTGGGGAAATTGAAGGCTTTTACGGGTAGTTTTTTGGTCTTGGCCATCAGGGGTCAAAGTATACCCGCGGGCCTCTTTTTCAAGCAATATTGATCATTTAGTTACCATGCCGTTTTGACCCACGTCCTTATTTACAAATTGGCCCAAAGGTCTATAGTCGGCTTTCTTGCGATTTACCGTGCCCTGCTCAACCCTTTGGAGATTTTCCATGATGAATTTGAAGTTGGCCCTCATTGGCGGGATGTTCCTGGCCGGTAGCGCGATGGCCGCCGATGCGACCTTCGAGAACCACCTGTCCAGCGCGCCCATGGTTTCCCCGGCTCAGATCTATCAGATCGACGACCTGCGCACGGACTTCAACCTCGGCTTCCACAGCGCCGAAGGCACCAGCAAAGCCGACGGCGGCGACGAAGTGACCAGCACCAGCTCGGGCACCGACCTGTTCGCGGCCGCCATCTACAACATCAAAGCGATCGGCCTCCGCGCCGGTCTGACGGCCGATTACGGCAGCGCCGCGCAGAAAACGGAAGTTCCGGATCCGACGACCGGCGAGGCCGTCGAAGCGAAATCCGATCTTTCGGCCATGACCGTCTCCCCGACCGCCGCCATGCCGATCGGTCCCCTCGTCCTCGGCGTCGCGTTCGACGTCACCCAGCTGGCCGACAAGCCGGAAGAAGGCGACGAAGCCAAGACGACCTACACGACGTTCCGTCCGGGCGCGCTCTTCCAAAACAAAGACATGGAAGCGGGCCTCGCGTACTCGTCGGCCACCAACACGACCAACGAAGGCGACGCCGACAAACTCGGCGTCACCGATCCCGCCAAAGTCACGGCTCACGGCCGCGTCGCGATCAACCGTGACCTCGCCGCCGGCGCGATCATCCAGAGCGTGCACTACAAAGGCCTGAATGAAGACGCGTTCAAGGACCAGACCCGCATCAAAGCGACGGGCGAGTTCGGCGCCGGCGCCGTGAAAATCGAAGGCGACTTGGGCTACAACACGGCGTTCTACAAATCCAAGAAGGCCGGCTTCGGCGAAGACACGATCGGCACGATCGGCCTCGGCGCGGCGGCCGACTACTCGGTCAACAAAGACACCGCCATCGGCGGCGGCCTCGGCTACGAGTTCGGCAGCGACAGCGCTGACGGCGTCAAAGTCGCGGCGAACGAGCTGACCGTCGCGGTTCGCGGCAACATGAAGTTCTAAGCAGACGCATCCGCGTCAGCTGACGAAGCCCGCTTCCTTGGAAGCGGGCTTTTTCGTTATTTGCAGCCGGGACGGTCGTTCATGGCGTTGGCTAAAGCCCGGAGCTCGTCGGTACCGATCTTCTTGCCGTCCTGCATTTCCTGGCCGATGAACAGGAACTCGCCCTGCCGGATGGCGCCCCAGACGAAGATGCAGCCGGAGCCGATGTGCGCCAATGCCGTCTCGCCTTTGAACAGCGAGTTCGAAAACTTTTTGAAGCAGATGTTGGTGTCGGTACCGATCGAGGTCGCGCCTTCCGGCAGGTCCAAGATTTTCATGTTGGTGTCGCCGATGCTGGAAGGATTTTCTTCGTTCTTGAACATGTTCGCCACGCCAGTGCTGAGAATCTGGGCGTCGGCCGAGAGCTGGGTTTGGATCTGACCGCTCATGCAGAAGTTGGAAGGCACCGCGGTCTTCGACTCGACGGCCATAGCGCTTATCACGGAACCGGGTTTAGCCGGGGTCCAGCTCTTCATCACTTTGAAGTTTTTCAAGGAGAGTGCGGTGAGTTTCACCGGATCGACGTTTGTCGTGGATTGGAAGGCGGCCGGATCTTCATCGGACAGGTGATTGCCCAGCGGCTGCTCTTGAATGTCTTTGGTCGGAAGCTCCACTTGCATGGCAGTCGCCTCGCCCGTGATGCCCTTGGCGGTGACCTGGATTTTGCCGTTGTCGTGGAAGGCCGAGGGCAGGTTACCGATCACGTGGTACTCGGAAGCATCGGGCGCCATGCTCGTTTTGATCGCGACTTCTTCTTCCGCGTCATTAAAGAGCTTCATGTCGAACTGGTAGTCTGCCTTCGGCAGCGGCTCGCCCTTTTTCTTGAACACGGTGCAGCCGAAGGCGGGGTCTTGAATGTACGTACAAGTCAGGAAGGCGCCCGCGACTTCCGTCGGCTCGTCGGCTTGATCGCCTTCCTTGTCGTCGTCTTTGCCTTCGGAAGACTTGCTTCCGCCCGCAAAGCCGCCCGAGCCGCTGCAGCCGACGAGGCTGAAAGCGAGCAACAATGCCGAAGCGATCCGATAGGGTTGGAAGAGAGTCATACCAACGTATCGGAGCCGTTTTGGACCGACTTTACCTACCCTAAAAAATACCGTGATATTAGTTGGTTGGGCTGCGAGCTACGGCCTGAATTTTGAGCCGATCCGGCTTGGCGCAACCGTAGACGCCCCAGAGATCATTGAGGTCCTCGTAGTCGGCCGACGTCATCCTATAGGTATGATCGTCGTCGCTCGCGACCTCGAACGGCAGCTCCTCCGTCCGGTCGTCGGAATCCTTCATCAGGTCGCTGAACTCCGGGCCGACGCGAAACGTCGTGCTTTGCGCCGTCGCGGTCAAAGTGCAACCGGCTGGCTCGTACGTGAACTTCCGATCATGGCGTGCGGAGTAAACGCCGTCGTAGTTTTGAAAGAGCGTGTGGGTCGCGACGACCTGGCAATCGGCGGAGCGGAAGGTTTCTTTTACCTCGAGGCCGTCGAGCGCCAGCGACCGTTCGGTGAGGTCGTCGAAGTCGAACAAAGCAACCCGGTAATTGACCGACGGGTAATCCGGCGCTTCGCCGGTGGAGCCGCAGGCGGGAGCGGTCAGGTCATAGATCCCGTTCGGGAGCGCCCTGCTCCAAGACGGATCCGAAGACTTGCGTCCGCAAGACAGAGCCAGCGCCGCGACGAAAAACGTGGTTAGGCGCGGGTGAATGGCCGCGTCTCGTCGATGGCTTCCGGACGCTGCGATTCCGCTTTGCCCGTGTGGGCGGCGTCTTTTTTGCCGAAATAGAGGACGCCGTCGCGCGCTTCGAAGATCTCGAAGACCATGTCGGGCTCGGTCGAGGTGCTGCCGCCGCAGACTTCGCGGTTGATCGTCCGCGTCTTCTCTTTCTCCCAGCCGCCGCCACAGAACTTCTTGCCGTTGTAGGACTGCACGAGGTCGTCGGTATGCAACGTGATCGAGATCGCCCCGATCGTGATGTCGAGCTCGGTCGCCGCGGTGTCGTCCATCGGGTCGCCGACGACGAAGCCGCCCGTCTGGGCTTGCGTCATCAGACCCGTGACGCAGGTGGCATCAGTGTAGGATTCGAAGGTGGTCGAGAACGTCGAACCTTCGAAGGTCCGCGTGTCGTGAAAGTAGTACCCGGTCTTCGCGAGATCGGGCTGGCAGCCGGTGGACCATTCTCCCGAAAGGGCGGTCGCGTCTTCCGAACCGCCGTGGCCACTCCCGCCGCTGCTACCTTTTTGGCAGGTGGAGAGGAGCACGAGGCTGAAGGCGACGACGAGACCCAGTCCGACGCTGGCCAAGGCTACCGATCGATTGCGCGAATCCATAACACCCCCTCTGGATGCCCTATCTTACCCTTTACCGAGGGTTTCCCGGAAGTAGGCGATCGTGTTGGCGAGACCGTCCTTGAGGGGGACTTTGGGGGTCCATTGGATCGCGGCCTTGGTCTTGGTCAGATCGGGCCTGCGGCATTTGGGGTCGTCGCTCGGAAGCGGCTTGTACGCGATCTTCGATTTGCCGCCGACTTGCTTCAGCACTTCCTGGGCGAGCTCCAAAATCGTGAACTCGCCGTCGTTGCCGAGATTGAGCGGACCGAGCTCTCCGTCTTTGGCCGCGAATTTGACGATTCCGTCGACCAGGTCGTCGACGAAGCAGAAGGACCGGGTCTGGTCGCCTTTGCCGTAAACGGTGAGGTCTTCGCCCTTCAGCGCCTGAACGATGAAGTTGCTCACGACGCGGCCGTCGTCGACGGCCATGCGCGGACCGTAGGTGTTGAAGATCCGGATGACGCGGACGTCGACGTCGAGTTCGCGGTGGTAGTCGAAGCAGAGGGTCTCGGCGACGCGCTTGCCCTCGTCGTAGCAGCTGCGGATGCCAATCGGATTGACGTTCCCCCAGTAGGCTTCCGTTTGCGGGTGCTGGAGGGGGTCGCCGTAGACTTCCGACGTCGAGGCGTGGAGGATCCGCGCGCCGAGGCGCTTGGCCAGACCCAGCATGTGATAGGCGCCGAAGAAGCTGGTCTTCATCGTCTTGATTGGGTTGTGCTGATAGTGAACGGGGCTCGCCGGGCACGCGAAGTTCAGAATCAAATCGACTTCCGCGAAGTACGGGTCGATGACGTCGTGGCGCACCAGCTCGAAGCGGTTGTCGGTCATCAGGTGCTGAACGTTCTTCTTGTTGCCTGTGAAGAAGTTGTCCACGCAGATGACTTCCGCGCCTAGCGAAAGATAGCGCTCGCAAAGGTGACTGCCGAGGAATCCGGCGCCGCCCGTGATCAGTACTCTTGAAGGGGAAAA
>JAYVBB010000721.1:0-2505 GCA_043750715.1 Pseudomonadota bacterium
CCCCGCAACGCACGGAACCCTGCGTTTCATGGCGATCATGTCGGGGGAAACGCTCGAGAAAGTCGACGTCGAAATCGGCTATCTCCATCGTTGCTTCGAGAAGATGTGCGAGACGCACTACTACAACCAGATCATTCCGTACACCGATCGCCTGAACTACTGCTCGGCGCCGATCAACAACAACGCCTGGTGCCGGACCATCGAGAAAATGCTCGACGTCACCGTGCCGCAGCGCGCGCAAGTGATGCGCATGATCCTCGACGAGTTTTCGCGAATCATCGACCACCTCGTCTGCATCTCGACCAACGCCGTTGACCTCGGCGCCTTGACCAACTTCTGGCTCGGCTTCCAGGCCCGCGAGCGCGTTTACGACTTGTTCGAGAAGCTCTGCGGAGCGCGCCTCACGGTGTCACTCGCCCGCGTCGGCGGCATGGGCTTCGACTTGCCGAACGGCTGGGTAGAGCTCGCCCACGACGTCATCAAAGCGATCGAACAGTCGCATTACGAGCTCGACCTCCTGCTGACGAAGAACCGCATCTTCGTCCGCCGCATGGTCGGCGCCGCCGGCATCTCCAAGGAAAACGCGATCAACTGGGGCTTCACTGGGCCGTGCCTGCGCGCCGCCGGCGCCGCCGTCGACACCCGCGTCTGGGACTCCTACTACCTTTACAATCAGATCGAATTCGACGTGCCGATCGGCGAGACGGGCGACAGCTACGATCGCTACATGGTCCGCATGGAAGAGATCAAGCAGTCGGTCCGCATCCTGAAACAGCTCCTGAAGAACATTCCCGCGGGCCCGATCTCGATCGACGACCCGACGATCGTCCTGCCGAAAAAACAGGACGTCTACGGCAACATCGAAGGCCTCATGAACCAGTTCATGATGGTCGTCTACGGTGTGAAGCCGCCGCCGGGGGAAATCTACTGCGCGCACGAAGGCGGCAACGGCGAGCTCGGCTTCTACGTCATCTCGGACGGCTCGGGTCGTCCTTACCGCGTCAAGTGCCGCCCGCCGTGCTTCGCCATCTTCCAGGCCTTCCCGGAAATGTGCGAAGGCCAATTCCTCGCCGACGCCATCGCGGCGCTGGGCTCGATCAACATCATCGCGGGGGAGCTCGACCGATGAGCGTCTTTTCCGAGGGTCTCCGCAAGACCATCGACATGTACCTGAAACGCTACGAAACGCCGCGCTCGGCGATCCTGCCGGTCCTGCACGCGATCCAGGACGAGCACGGCTGGATCAAGCCGGAAGCCGTCGAAGAGCTGCACGATAAGTACAAGCTCGACCGGATCCACGTGAAGGAAGTCATCACCTTCTACGACATCTACAAAGACAAGCCGACACGCAAGTTCCTGATCCGCTACTGCCACAACATCACCTGCACGATGATGGGCGCCAAAGAAGCGATTTGCCGCATCGAAGAGCACATCGAAAAGCTGGACAAGGTGATGGGCGAGGACGGGCCGTTCCAGCTCGAGAAGTTCCCGTGTCTCGGCAAGTGCGACGGCGCGCCGGTGATGCTGGTGAACAAGGAACGCGTCGAGCACGCGACGGTGGACAAGATCGACGGGTTGTTGAGTAAGTACGCAAAGCTTCCCTAGATTCCCAGCCGTGTCTGCCGAGCCGGCGAGGGAGAGAGAAGCGAGGCAAGCCTGGGAATGACGTTGCAGAGGAGTTCTAGTGGCCGAGGATAAGGGAAAAGTCATTCTGCGCTTCGAGGGCATGCCAAACAGCCGCTCGATCAAGACGTATACGGCGCACGAAGGCTACACTGCCGTGAAGAAGGCCTTCTCGATGACGCGCGAGCAGATCATCGAGGAAGTGAAGCAGTCGGGGCTCCGCGGCCGCGGCGGCGCCGGCTTCCCTACGGGCCTGAAATGGAGCTTCGTCCCCAAAGACATGCCGGGACCGAAGTACCTGATCTGCAACAACGACGAGTCGGAGCCCGGCACGTTCAAGGACCGGCACATCTGCGCCGTCAGCCCGCACATGATCATCGAAGGCATGATCATCGGCGGCTTCGCCATTGGAGCGAACAAGGGCTACATCTACACCCGCTGGGAGTTCCAGGAAGAGATCCGCAACCTGGAAGACGCGATCAAGGAAGCCTACGAAGCCGGCTTCCTCGGCAAGAACATCCTCGGCTCGGGCTTCGACTTCGAGCTCGACCACTATTCCGGCGCCGGCGCCTACATCTGCGGCGAAGAGACCGGTTTGATCTCGTCGCTCGAAGGCAAGAAAGGCCAGCCGAAGTTGAAGCCGCCGTTCCCCGCCGTGTCGGGATATCTGGCTCGCCCGACGATCGTGAACAACACCGAGACGCTGGCGTCGATCCCGCACATCATCAACCACGGCGCCAAAGTGTACCGGAAATACGGCACCGAAAAGAGCCCCGGAACCAAGGTCTTCTCGATCTCCGGCGCGCTGAACAAACCTGGCGTCTACGAAGTGCCGCTGGGCTATCCCTTCGAGCGCTTCCTGAACGAGGAAGCCGGCGGCAT
>JAYVBB010000722.1:0-7811 GCA_043750715.1 Pseudomonadota bacterium
TTACGTCTTCGACGTCGGCCAGCGTGATGCCCTGGCTTTCCAGGCAGTACCGGATCGCCTGCGCCGGAAACGCGGGATCATGTTTCTTGCGCGTGAAGCGCTCTTCCTGGGCCGCGGCGACGATGACGCCGTCTTTGATCAGTGCAGCGGCGCTGTCATGGTAGTACGCGGAGATACCGAGGATGAACATCGAGGGCGTCCGTACAGAGTTGAGTTGAACGGAATCCGTGTTGCAAAATTTCTGCCACGGCAAAAAACCGTCTCATCTTCCACACTCGCGTCAAATTGGCGGGGTAGTTGTGGTAAACAAATGGGATGCAACGGACTAAAACGCGACCGCCCCGGCTCCGGTAGGTGTCGGCTCCCAGGGCAGCTACCAGGTCGAGCAGGCCGTCGAGCCGTCGCTTGCCCTGCGCCAGCCGGTGCCGTTGATGCACAAGCAAAGGTAGTTTGCGCTCGAAAGCGCGATCGAGCCGTCGTGTGCGGCGTCACAGGCAACGGGAGCAGCGGCGAACTTGGCAAGCCGGGCGTACCCGTTGACGTCAAGCGTAGCTTGGGGAGCCGTAGATCCGATACCGACGTTGCCTGTGTCGCTGATTTTCATCCGCTCGACTGTCCCGCCGTTGTCTGCCTTGGTAACGAAAAATAGCGCGCCTCCAAAGCCGTTCGCACCGCCAGACCCTGTTAGTGACGAGCCAATAAACCCTGCTCGCTTCTCAACGCCATTGTTGTTTTTGCTAACAAAATCGACCATTCCCACATAGTCCAGGATCGAGGGAGAGGTTCTGTTGTTAGCCAATACCAAACGTCCGAACGAGTCGGTTGTGTCGCCGCGGCCGGTTATCCCAAGCTGGGCTTCATTGGTGGCATAAGGCATGCCGAAGTTGGGATCTGTCGTGCCAATCCCGACGTTTCCCGTCGCGTCAACTTGCATGCGCGACGCGCCATTCGTCCAGAATTGGATGGTGCCTGTGCCAGGTGCCTGTAAATGAATGCCCGTGTTGTTCGCTGAGTTCAAATAGGTGGCGCCAGAGGCGCCCATCAACAGCATTGGCGTGCCGCCAGAGCGCAACCAATTGTCGCGAGGAAGATTGATTTCTCCTCCGACATCCAGCTTGTAGCCGGGAGCCGTCGTCCCAATCCCGACGTAGCCGGCGGTAGGCTGCAGCACCAACGGATAGCTGGCGCCCTGGGTCGCTACCTCCAGGTATGCGGGATTCGCCACGCCGCCGTCGGCCATCCGGACGTAGCCGTACTTGCCACCGAGATCGCCGGTCTTCGACGAGTATCCGAAGAACTGGACCTGCTGATTGTTGCCGGTCGTACCGGCGCTGACTTCGTTGAAACGCACGTGGCCGGTGCTCTTCGAGCCGATGTCCAGGCTGTCGTTCGCGCCGCCGGAAGACTTGATGTAGTTGCCGACCGTGTTGTCATTGGCCCAGCCGAGCGTAATGATCGGCGTCGTGGGGCTGTTGCCCCAAGTGTATGAGCTGTCGTTGTAGATGGCGCCGCCCGTGATGTGGAGCTTGGCTTGCGGGTTCGTCGTACCAATCCCGACGTTCCCGGAATTGGCGATCGAAAGGCGCGGCAATCCACCCGTTCTCAGCTGAATCTCGCCGCCCGCAAATTCATTGTCGAGCCGTAAGACTTCCGAGCCGGCGGACGGAAATCCCAAAAAAGCGGTTCTCGTAGTTTGCGCCGCAGAGTCCGTATAAAAGCCAATGTAGCCGTGGTCAGCGGTTCCGGTCACCAGATTGAGCGCCGTTGCCTGGTTTCCGCGGACGTCCAAAGTTGCTGCCGGACTGGTGGTTCCGATACCGACTTGACCCGAATTCGCGACGATCAAGCCGTCGCCGGAAGCGTTCGAAATTTTGAGGCCGTCCGTGTCCCTGGCCTTGATCTCGTCGGTCGCGACGTATTGGTTGTTGGCCTGGGTAAAGCTCGCCGTCGGCGCCGCTCCCTTGACGAAAAGTTGACCGGTCGCGTCGTAGCCGAGAGTCGACGAATCGACCGGCACTCTCAAAGCGTACGGCACCCCCGTGAAGCGTTGGCGGGGATAGGCCTTCGTGTGGGTCAAGTCTTTGACCTCGATCCACACTGCCGCGGAATCGAATACGGTGGCACGTTCACCCGCCGTCAGAGGCAGACTGAGTTCGAAGACCCCATCCCTCAACGGCACGTCCTCTGCACTTTTGGCAGGCACGATCTCAGTCGCGGTGCTTTCACTCGCGTAAAAATGCAGCTCGAGCTCGACAGGCCCTTGGACTGCCGTGCCGGCAGGGGCATCCGTCAGGCGGCCGCTATAGGAGATGTCGAAGGCATCGGCCTTTGCGTGGGGCGCAACGAAAGCGGCCGCTAGGACCCAACGGTAGATAGTCACGAATTCCCCTTTGGTAACAAAGGATAGGATCGGCAAGATCGGGTGAAATCTTTAGCCGACAAAGGCAAAATTAGTCATTATTACTTTAGAATATCAGCGAGTTATCGCAGACGACCGCCGAATCAGAGCACCCGTCTGCGTTTGCATCAACGGTACGGGTTGGCGTAAAGCTAGCGACGGCACGTCAGTCTGCTCCACCTGGTGATCAGACGACCTGCTGTGTCCGCTGCGGCGACCCTTGCCGATATGCGCCGCCTACTCGGGTGGTTACCAAGTCGAACAAGCCGTCGTGCCGTCGCTTGCTCTGCGCCAACCCGTGCCGTTGATGCACAGGCAAAGGTAGTTGGCCGAGGAAAGTGCGATAGAGCCGTCATGTGCGGCGTCACACGCGACGGGAGCAGTGGTGAACTTGGCGAGCCTCGCGTACCCGTTGACGTCGAGCGTTGCTTGAGGAGTCGCCGAGCCGATGCCGACGGACCCGGCGGAGAAGTCTCCGTAAATGAGCGGCGGGGTGGCGCTGGAATTGGCGATATAAAGCTTGTTGGAGCCCGTCTCTGCGTAGCCGGCGCGATAGCCGAGAAAGACGTTGCCGGTGCCGGTCAAGTCGTCATGACCGGCGTAGGCGCCGACCGCCGTATTGGTATTGCCGGTCACGTTGCTCGTCAAAGACTCCTCGCCGACGGCGACGTTGAAGAAGCCCGTCGTGTTGTTGTGCATGGAATAGTTGCCGACCGCGACGTTTCGGTAGCCGGTCGTGTCGGCGTTAAGAGCGCCCGAACCGACCGCGGTATTGGCGTCCGATGCAGTGCTCACGTTGAGCGCGTTGTCCCCAAGAACGACATTGTTGCTTCCGGTGACATTAGCGGCATGGGCGCCGGCCCCGAATGCGGTGTTCTGCCGGCCGGTCGTGTTGTCTCTGAGAGCATTATGCCCGACGGCGGTGTTGATCCACCCGGAGGTGTTGGCCTGGCCGGCGGAATAGCCGGCAAAGGTATTGTATTTGCCGTTGTTGCCGCTGACCGTGTTGGCAGTGCCCGCATTGTGCCCGATGAACGTGCCTTCAGCGTTGTCGTCGAAAGATACGAGGCCCGCAACCTGCAGAAGGTTATTCGGACTCGTCGTCCCTATTCCGACCTTTCCCGCATTGTCGATCACAAGTCGATACTGCCCTGCCGTTTCATCGCTGATCGCAAAGTAGTCGCTCAGGTCTCCCCGGACCGCGGCGGACCATTTGCGATCTCCATTGGTTACGACGAGCCCCGCGTTCGCGGTACTCGTGGTGGACTCGGCCAAAAGCGATATGGTTCCACTTCCGAAGGTGTGAAACTTGGTGGTTGGCCCGGTCGTCCCTATCCCGATATTGCCCGAGTCATCAACGACCATTCCGGCACCTGAGGCGTTTGAGACTTTGAGGCCGCCTGAATCCCTTGCCTTGATCACGTCGGTCGCGACGTACTGGTTGTTTGCTTGCGTAAAGGTCGCAGTCGGTGCTGCCCCTTTGACGAAAAGTTGGCCGTTTCCGTCGTAGCCGAGCGTCGACTGATCGACGGGAACTCTCAAAGCATATGGCACTCCGCTAAAGAGTTGCCGAGGATAGGCTTTGTTGTGGGTCGAATCTTTGACCCCGATCCAAACTTCCGCCGATTCGAACACAGTGGCGCGTTCGCCTGCCGTCAGCGGGAGGCGTACCGCGAAGACTCCTTCGCTCAAGGGGACGTCGGCGACGATTTTCGCGGGCACGAGCTCGACGGCGGTACTTCCCCCGGCGTAAAAATGCAGCTCGAGGTCGACGGGTCCGTCGACCGGCTTGGCAGTCGGCGATTCCCGGAGACGGCCGTTGTAGAAAATGTCGAAGGCGTCGGCCCTTGCATGGGACGAAACAAAAAGGGCCGCCAACATCCAACGGTAGAAGATCACGATTCCCCCATATTTAGATAAGATCGGCAGATTTGGGGGGAGTCTTTAGGTAAATTTTTATCGTATACTATTGAAAATTATAGCAAAATTCTTAGCGGCGGGGGCCGGCCTCCTCTACAACTCCCAGAGGACGTCGAGCGAGAGGTTGAGCCCAGACCCGCTCCAAGCTTCGCGGGCTAGAGCCGGTGACAGCCCCACGTCATCCGGGACGACGTAGGAAAAGCCGCCGTACTTTCTTTGCTTCCGCGCCTTCTTCTCTTTCGCATTCTGGGCCGGCAGGTCCCGCTCGGCCACCAACGCCTGGACGACGCCGACTGCCCAGAGGGCGCCGAAGCCGATCTGCGCGTACTGCATGTTCTGTTTGTTCGCTTTGATGGAGCGGTCGGCTTTCTCGACGTAGCTCGTGTCCTCTTCGGAAAACTCCTCGCCCTTGTCGTTCTTGTTTTTGACGAAGGCGTTGCGGTCCTTGGTGTCCTTGGCGAGGTGCGGCTGGATCGAGAGATAGGAATAGATCGCGTACGCTTCGCCTGCGAGGAACGCGGTGCCGAGCAGGTACGAGCGGTTCTGGAACTGGCCCGCGCCGAAGGGTAGCAGCGTGAGCAGCAGATTGTTTTTCGAACCCGATGCTTTCGCGCTCGCCGCGCCTCGATCGGCCGGATCGGGCGTCGCGGCCGGATCGACGGGAGGCGGCGCATAATAGGGATCGGACTCTCCTCCCGGAGGCGCCGGGGGCGCTGGCGGCGCGTAGACCTGAGCCTGCTGTGGCATCACGATGTAGACTGGCTGGCCGTTCGGCGTGTAGGCGATCTGGGCGCCCTGAGGCACCCCTTGCGGCATGCCCTGTTGCGCCGGATAGCCCTGCGCCTCGCGCTCGAACTCCGCTGCGGGATCGCGCCCCCCGGCGAGGTCGTCGTCGACGGGCGGCAGATACAGGTCGTCGTCTTTTTGCTTTTTGGCTTTGGGCTGCTTCCTTTTCACGACGACCGGGGGCTTCGCTTTCGGTTTCGGTTTCGGTTTCTGCAGCGCGACCGTGACGCCGTTTTCGCGATCTTTGATCACGTCCACTTTCACGCGCTGCGACACGAAGCCTTTCGCTTGCACCTCGATCTCGACCTGGCCCGCGTCGACTTCGATGGCGCTGCCGCCCGTGCCGGCGATGATGCCGTCGAGCAAAATGGTCGCGTTGGCGGGCGTCGCCTGGATGCGGAGGAACGTGCCTTTCTTAGGCTTGGCCCCCGGCGCCAGCGCGGCCGTCTTCGGAGGCGTGACCGGCACCGGATACGACCTTTGAAAGAAGGGGATGACCGTGTCGTCCAGGACTTCGTTCGCGGAGATCTGAATGCCGGGCTTCAGCTTCGTCGCCTGCAGAAAGCTCTCGGCGGCTGCCTTCTTCTCGCCCAGCATGTATTGGCAGATGCCGAGGAGTTTATAGGTCTTGGCGCGGTCGTCCGCGGACGCTTCCGTCTTCAACGTGGCGGTCAGGGCCTTGTCGGCGCCGGCGAAATCGCCGCGCTGATAAAGCTGGTTCCCCTGGGCGTAGGTCTGGCCCAGGGCCGTGCCCGAAAGCACGAGCCATAACATGGCTCCGACGACATCCTGTCGCATGTTGCCCTCACTTGCCTCTAGGTGCATCTCTTCTTGATGCTTACCTATCGGTATTTGCGGGCTTTTTCTTGACTTATGAGGGATTTTACAAGGGGATACGGCGGGTTATTGGGTCACCAGGTGGAGCACGCCGTGGCGCCGTCGCTGGCTCGTTTCCAGCCCGTGCCGCTGATGCATACGCAGAGGTAGTTCGCCGTCGTCAGGGCGATGGCGCCGTCGTGGGCTGCGTCGCACGAGACCGGGGCGGAGGCGTATTTTGCCAGACGCGCGTAACCATTTACGTCGAGAGTCGCCGCGGGAGTTACGCTACCGATGCCGACATTCCCCGATACGATCAATCCGAGAGCCGGTGCGGCGGTGTTCAGGCAGCATAGAGAACGGCTCTACGAAATCCGGGTAATTCTACACCTATGGGCCGTTCCACATTGAAACGGTCGAGCTGGACAGCGGCCTCGCCGGCGCCCCTTCATGGACTCTTACCGACGGCAGGATCACCGCGGGCACCAACGGGGAGATCGGCAACTGTTGGCACTGACATCCCCACCGTCGACGTCCATCTCTCGGGCGAGACCGGCTCATCTCAAATCGGGGCTGGTAACCAAAAAAAGACGATTTGTGGGTAATTTGCCGCATGCGGATGTCAACTTATAAAAGTAAAATGTTTGGCCTGACAGTTGCAATTTCTGGCTAGGAAAGATTAGGCCTGCGCGATTTTCCGCGGTCGCTCAGGATTCGATTTGCATATGGGCGCTCACCGAAAATTGAAGGTACTGCTTTTAGAAGACGACGCCGACTTGGCGTTCTTGCTGGAATACAGTCTTGGGAGGGCTGGATACCAGTGCGAGATCGCAAAAACGGTGGCGGAGGCACGCGCCTTGGTGGCGACGCATCCGTTCTGCTTTCTCTTGCTTGACCTTTGCCTCCCCGACGGCAACGGCGTAGACATTCTTCCTCAACTGGACGCAGGTCCCAATCGGAATACGGCGGTAATCGTTTCGAGCGGAACCGTGGGCGTTGAAGCCAGACACCACCCGCGAATTGCACGATTTTTCCAAAAACCTTACGATTTCAACGATTTGCTGGACTTCGTCAAGAGGCTGGATGAGAGTTGACCAGCGCGGCCTTCAAATGCTCGGCGAACACTTCTACAACGCCTTCTCCCTGGTAGACGTCGGCGCCGACGATCAGCCTCTCATTTACGTTAATGGAGCCTTTGAGAATCTTACCGGCTATCCCGCTGCACAGATTCTCGGAAAAAACTGCCGCTTTCTGCAAGGGCCAGAGACGGCGCGAGCTGACGTCGCAAAAATACGGGATGCCGTGGGCAATGGCTTGGCCGTGTTCTCGGATTTATTGAATTATCGAAAAGATGGGACGACATTTTACAATCGTTTGGTGCTTCTGCCGCTGGAGCTGGACGGCCGGCCGCACTTTGCCGGAATGCAAATCGACGCGTCGACTTTGGTCGCTTCAGCTCTGTCTCGCGGCAGGACCTTCGACGATCTTAAGACCAGCGAAGTCATTCGAGACAGAATCAATAATCCACTTATGAAAATCTGGTCAGAGCAGGGCGCACAGTAATGGAGCTGGGAGAGAATGGCTTCCTTTTCCATTCTTTGGGCCAAGTCACTAATTGTCTCGTATTCATGGTCGCTGAAGCTCTGCTGTTCTAGACTCGCAAGAAGTGCTTCGCAGGCGCATAAGACGTCTCTGACTTCTTTGGAAGCTCCCATTGGCGTGATATTACAGGCCCATACCTAAGACCCGAACTGGGAAAAGCCCTAGCGGTGCTCATCATCCATGATGGTAGCGTATGTCGACCAACACAAACATCGAATGGACCGATCGCACCTGGACCTCGAGCGAGCATTAACTTTCACACAACACAAGGAGGGCGAGAGGAAAATGC
>JAYVBB010000723.1:0-3138 GCA_043750715.1 Pseudomonadota bacterium
GACGCCGGTGATTTCCTGGGGGAGCCGATGCTTAAGGCTCTTGACGATTTCCTGCTCGAGGACGCCTTTGCTGACGGCGACCGAGCGGGACGGGAAGACGGCGCCGTTGGGGCTCCGGTAAGACCATTCGCACTCGGCTCCGGTCTTGCCGATCCGCGACTTCATTTGCCAGCACTCGCTCTTGTCGGCGCCGCGCAATTCCATGCCTTTGAACTGCACGACCTGCGAGTTGATGGGCATGATGAGGGCGTGATCGATGCTCGACTTCAGGACTTGCCGCACCAGCTTCTTGAGGCTGCTGAAATCATAGACGAAGCCAGTGTCGCCGAGGGGTCCCGTCAAGGTGACGTCGACTTGCCAGCTCTGGCCGAAAACGCCCTTCGAAGGATCGAAGATGGCGCAGTCGACCTTGGTGACGTCGTTCAGGAAGATCGAGCCGAGGACTTCGGGTTGTTCCGCGTCGCCTTGATGACCTAGGTTGTCGTTCAACGACCACTCCAACATTTGGCGGACGGCTAAGTAGTTGCTCGGGCCGTCCGCCCTCCGGCCGCGTCGGACTACTCAGCACACGAGCTGTGGAACCAATGAACGGATCGGTCTATACTGAGTCGCCTGGGAAATCAAGCCTTAGGATCGTTCCAAATAATAGAGAGTACGCATGAGTTTCGATCGGGTCCGCGTCCGCATCGCTCCTTCGCCTACCGGTGACCCGCACGTCGGTACCGCTTACATCGCGTTGTTCAACCACGTCTTCGCGAAAAAGCACGGAGGTGACTTCATTCTCCGGATCGAGGACACCGACCAGGTGCGCTCCCGCGCCAGCTCCGAGCAGATGATCATGAAGAGCCTGAAATGGCTCGGTTTGACCTGGGACGAAGGCCCGGACTGCGGGGGCAAATACGGTCCCTATCGCCAGTCGGAGCGCCAGGACCTGCACCGCCAGCACGCCCAGCTTCTGGTGGAAAAAGGCCAGGCATACCCCTGTTTCTGCACCTCCGAGCGCCTCGACGAGATGCGGAAGAAGCAAAAGGAAGCGGGCCAGACGACCGGTTACGACCGGCACTGCCGGGACCTGGCAGCCGCCGACGTGAAGGCAAAGCAGGACGAGAAGATCCCCTTCGTCATCCGTCTGAAAATGCCCACCACGGGCGTCACAGTCATCGAGGACGAGCTGCGGGGCAAGGTCGAGTTCGACAACCAACGCATCGACGACCAAGTCCTGCTGAAATCAGACGGGTTCCCGACCTATCACCTGGCGAACGTCGTCGACGATCACCTGATGAAAGTCAGCCATGTGATCCGCGCCGAGGAGTGGCTCTCGTCGACTCCGAAGCACGTGATCCTTTACGAAGCGTTCGGCTGGGACAAGCCGACGTTCGTACACATGCCGCTGCTGAGAAACACGGATAAATCCAAGATCTCGAAGCGGAAGAACCCCACCTCGCTGGCTTACTACGAACGCGCCGGGATTCTGCCGGAAACGATGGTCAACTTCCTCGCGCTGATGGGCTGGAGCTTCGGCAACGACGTCGAGGTCTTCACCCTCGCCCAGATGATCGAGAAGTTCGACGTCAAGACGGTCAATGTCGGCGGCCCGATCTTCGACCAGGTGAAGCTCAACTGGCTGAACAACCAATACATGCAGAAGATTCCGGAGGACCGCTTCGTCTCCCAGATCCGCGACCAGGTGTTCAACCCCGAGATCCTCAAAAAGCTGAAACCCTTCGTGCTGGAACGCATGGAGCGCTTCGAGCAGTTCGTCGACAAGTTCGCGTTCTTCTTCAACGGCGCGCTCGACTATACCGCCGTGCCGCTGATCCCGGCGGGCAAGAATCACCAGGAAGTCTCGGTGATGCTGTCGGAGCTCGCGGAGATCCTGGACGAGGTCTACGAGTGGACCGCGCCCAAGATCCACGACGCCCTCACCGCTCACAAAGACAAGCTGGGCTGGAAGCCCAAAGATTACTTCATGACGGTGCGTCTGGTGACCACCGGCCGGAAAGATTCTCCCCCGCTCAACGAATCCCTGGAGATCCTCGGGCGGGAGATGGTCCGGTTCCGCCTCAGGGACGCGCTGAAAAAGCTGAATTGAGGTCGACGACCAGGACGTGGAACGGTAGCACCGGCACGTCCTTGTCGAACTGGCTGTTGACGATCAGAAGCTGCGGAGTTTTGCCGCCGAGGTACACGGCCGTCGTCGGAACCTGCAGGCCTGCCGGACTGAAAGTCTCGACGGGGCGGGCCGTTGCGTCGTCGCCCTGGCTCAGGTCGATGCGCGAGATCTTGTTTTCGAAGTTCCGGAGCACGAACAGCTCGCCGGCGCTGCCCAGCACCAGGCCGTCGCCCTTGGTCACGGGTTCCCCGAGCTTGATCTCGGAGACCACCTTGGTGTGGACGTCCAGCCTCCACAGCGTGCCTTCGTTGGTTTTGACCGAGATCAGCGACCCACCGTCGGACGTCAGGACGATTCCGTTCAAATTGTATTTGAAGTCGTGCTGATTGCCGTAGGGGATCTCGTCCGCGACGTTGCGGAAGACCTTCATTTCCAGGGATTTGCCGTCCACGATGAGGACGTTCGGGTTGAACGAGTCGGTGACGTAGGCGGTACCGTCCCAAGAGAGGGCAAGGTCGTTCAGGGCCGACGTCGCGGTGGTCATGACGTCCGCCAGCGGCAGTTTCTTCAGGAGTCGGTTCTCGCTGATGTCGTAAACGTAAACGGCGTCGCCCGCCGCGACCCAAAGGCGGTCCCGTTTGGCGTCGACTTTCAGGCCGAGCGCTCCTTCGCGTCCGTCCGTGCCGGCCGCTTGGAAGTACCGCGCCACGCCCTTCTCGATGACTTGGATCGAGCCGTCGCCGTTGCTTCCGACGTAAAGATCCCCGCTGCGCGGGTCGCGGGCGATGCCTTCCGGATAAGTGGTGGTGCCGAGCAGCGCCAGAGTCGAGCTCAGGAGGGCGGCGGAGACGAAAGCAACGGTCATGGGATCCCTTTCAGAAGTGATGAGTTGCTGGCATAGCAGGGAAAAATGCCGCGGCGCCAATAGGTAGGGAGCATGTCGACGATAGCCCGGGGCTATGGTAGGTTTCGGCCACTTTCTGAAGGGGTGCCCGTGACTTCAGTGTTCGTGGAGAGTCTGTTTT
>JAYVBB010000724.1:0-2129 GCA_043750715.1 Pseudomonadota bacterium
GGCCCTTGATCAGCTCGGGGACGTCGATGGCGAACGAATCGAAGAGCAGCGTAAAGGCTTTGCGGTCGGGGGAAATGTTCGCCGCGACGGACGCGTGGGGGCACGCGCTGCCGCTGTAGCGGATAGCCGAGATCGTCAGCGGCGGTGCTTCCGCCGGAGCTTGCGTCGGTGACTGGTTCGGTGCTTGGTTCGGAGATTGGTGCGGCCCTTCGTCTTCGTCTTCGTCGTCTTCGTCGGCGCCTTTGCCCTTCGACTCGGAGTTGCTGACGGCGTCTTCCGGCTTCGCTGGCTCGTCTTTGCTTTTTTCCGCCGCACGGGCGACGTCTTCCGCCGTCGCTTCTTTGGCGGCGGTTTTCTTTTCGTCTTTCGCCTTGGACAACGGTCCGCAGGCAACGAGGGTGAGCAGGTAAAGGGCGAGCAGCAGCTTGTTCATACGGCACCTCTAGGCCGCATTTTGCAAGCTGAAGGCCGTCGCGCGTTTGCTGATTAGTCTAGGATATCAGGCGGTTGAATCGGCAGCGCGCGGCCTGAAAATGTCGATGCACTAGACATCGCCCCGAAACTTCGACGTCAGGAACAGCGGATCGCGGCCGACTTGCGGCACGGGATAAGGGCCGTCGTAGCCGGCGTCGGCGATCGCCCGCGCCAGCGGCAGGCATTCCCCCTCCCAAAAACGCAGCAACGCGTCGATCTCGTCCTGCGTCTCGCTTTTGCGCGAGCGCGCGCCGACGTGTTCGAGCAGGCGCAGCACGAGCGACTCGAGCGCTTCGCGGCTCTCCCCGCGCAGGAATTTCTGCCAAGCGGTTTCGTAGCCGTCGGGGAGCAAGCGGAAGGCGTGCACGTGCGTGTACTTGGACGTCGGCCAGTCCTTCTTCGGCAGCTTCGAGCGGTGGCCGACCATCGTCAGCAGGCGCATGAGCGAGAAATAGGCTTCCGCGGTCGTCTCGCGCGAGCGGAACGCGCCGAAAAGGGTGAAACCCGGGAGCTCCTCGCTCTTGGTCGTGAAGCCGAAGCGGACTTCCTTCTCCTCCCACCTCACGCCGACATACGGATACATGAAGCTGTAAGCCGAGCTCACGTTCATCGCCGGTTTGAGCGCCTGGATGTCGCGCACCTCACGGAGGCACGCTTCCAGATGCGAGGGCGCGACGTCGAAGCGGACCGCGTGGGCGGCGAGCACGATGCGGGCCATGCGACGCTGCTTTTTTTTCTTCCCGGCCGCGCGGTACTGACCGAGTCTCCGGCGCAGCCGTTTGGCCTTGCCGACGTAAATCACCGTTCCCGACTCGTCGAGAAAGTGATAAACGCCAGGGAGGTCCGGAACGGTGGCGAGGAAGCCCGCGCCAAAGCGCCGGTCGAAGGGTTTCATGCGGAATACAATACTACGGTTCGTGGTTTTTGGCTGGATGACGGTCGGCCTGCCGGCGCTCGCAGCGGCCAATCCCTACATTCGCTCCCCGGGAACCGCGCAACCCCACGACATGGCTGTCGCGCCCATGGTCGGGCTCTCCGCGCATCACGGTCTGGAAGTCGGAGCCAAGTTCGATTTCCTGCTCGCCGACCCGGGCTTCATCCCGATGCTGAACAACTCCGTCTACCTCGAAGGCTCGGCCTTCGTCGCGCAGCGCCACGGCCTGTTCGTCGCGCCGGAGCTCCGCTGGGACTTTCACATCCATCCGCAGTGGACGGTGTTCGGCGTCGGCGGCATCGAAGCCAACCTGAACTCCGATGACGAAGACGAGGACGTCGGCCTGGTCTTTGCCGCCGGTGCCTTCTGGCGGATTCCGGGAAAGTCTTTTCTGCTCCGGGGCGAGGTCGACGCCGCCCACGCCGCGGCGCGTATAGGGGCGGTTTTCCCGCTCTAATCTCAAAAGAAAGCTGCGCGCCAGCGCAAGGGGAAAAAATCACCCCGCCTTCGTCTTCTCCGCCGCCATCGCCGCCTTAACCGCAGGCCTCTCGCCAACTCTCTTTACGAAGTCCTTGAGCTTCGGCCATGGCTCCAAATCCTTTTTCAACATCGGCACCCAATTCAGCACCGTGAACAGATACGCATCAGGTGCACTGAACTTCGCGCCCATGAGAAATCCACCTTCCAACCGCTCCGACAGAAACGCGAATTTCTTCCCGAG
>JAYVBB010000725.1:0-2573 GCA_043750715.1 Pseudomonadota bacterium
CCGTACCGATCAACGGAGCGCGCGTCTTCAGGAGCGGCACCGCTTGACGCTGCATGTTCGAGCCCATCAAGGCGCGGTTGGCGTCGTCGTTTTGCAGGAAAGGAATCAGCGAGGCGGCGATGGACACCAATTGGTTCGTCGACACGTCCATCAAGTCGGCTTCTTCGGCACGCGCGATCTCGGATTCGCCTTGGCGGCGGACACCGATGAGGTCGTCGGGCTTGTGCGTGCCTTCGTTCACCGCCTGGGCGATGACGTGGTCACGGTGCTCTTCGGAGGCCGAGTAGTAACGGACCGACTTTTTCTTGCCGGCTTCGTCCTTGAGGGACTTGAACGGCGTTTCGATGAAGCCGTACTCGTTGACGCGGGCGTAGGTCGCCAGCGACGAGATGAGGCCGATGTTCGGCCCCTCAGGCGTTTCGACCGGGCAGATCCGACCGTAGTGAGTCGGGTGAACGTCGCGGACTTCGAAGCCGGCGCGCTCACGGGAGAGACCACCAGGTCCAAGGGCCGAGAGGCGACGTTTGTGCGTCACTTCGGAGAGCGGGTTCGTCTGGTCCATGAACTGCGACAGCTGCGAGCTGCCGAAGAACTCCTTCACGACAGCCGAGGCCGGCTTGTTGTTGATGAAGTCGTGCGGCAGCAACGTGTCGACGTCCTGGAGCTGGAGGCGTTCGCGGATGGCGCGTTCGATCCGGAGCAGACCAATACGGTATTGGTTCTCGAGAAGCTCGCCGACGGCGCGGACGCGGCGGTTGCCCAAATGGTCAATGTCGTCGATTTCGCCGTTGCCGTTTTTCAGCTTCAGCAGGTAGCCGACGGTCTTGAGGATGTCGTCTTTCGTCAGCGTGCGCTGCTCGAGAGCGGAATCCAGTCCGAGGCGCTCGTTCAGCTTCAGACGGCCGACCGTCGACAGGTCGTAGCGGTCCGGGTTGAAGAAGAGGTTGTCGAAGAGGACCTTCGCGGGCTCGATCGTCGGCGGATCGCCCGGACGGAGGCGCTTGTAGATCTCGATGATCGCTTCGTCTTGCGTCGTGATCTTGTCCGAGACGAGGGTGTTACGGAACGAGGCGTCCGCGTTGACCTGGTCCATGAACAGGATGTTGAACTCGGAGACGCCGCGCGAGACGATTTCTTTGACCAACGCTTTGTCGAGGTCGGCGTTGATCGGGATGATGACGTTGCCGGCCGAGTCCTTGACGTCTTCCGCCAGGACTTTGCCGATCATGTCGTCAGCCGAGAGCACCTGGTACTCGAGGCCGGCCTGCTGCATTTGACGCACGGCGCCTTGCGAGATCCGGCGGCCCTTCTTCACGTAGACCTTTCCGGTCTTCGTGTCGACGATGTCGGAGGACGCGCGCTGGCCGCGGAGCAGGTCGAAGTTCAACTTCTTCTCGAAGTTGCCGTCCTTGACGCGGATTTGTTCTTTTTCGTAGAAGTAGTCGAGCAGCTGGGCGTCGGTGAAGCCGAGCGCTTTGAGGAGCACGGTGGCGTGCAGCTTCCGGCGACGGTCGATCCGGACGTACAGGATGTCTTTGGAGTCGAACTCGAAGTCCATCCACGAGCCGCGGTACGGGATGATGCGCGCGGTATAGAGGAGCTTGCCGGTCGCGGAATTCCTGCCTTTGTCGTGATCGAAGAACACACCAGCCGAGCGGTGGAGCTGCGAGACGACGACGCGTTCCGTACCGTTGATGATGAACGTGCCGGAGTCGGTCATCAGCGGGATTTCGCCGAAGTAGACTTCCTGCTCTTTCACGTCCCGGATCGTTTTGACTCCGGACTCTTTATCGACGTCCCAGACGACGAGGCGAATCACGACTTTCAGCGGAGCGGCGAAGCTCATGCCACGCTGACGGCACTCGTCGACGGTGTATTTCGGTTCTTCGAAAGCGTAACTGACGAATTCGACCGAGGCCGTTTCGTTGAAGTCGGAAATCGGAAACACGGAACGGAAGACGCCCTCGAGTCCGAGGTTCTTCCTCTTGTCGGCGTCCGTCGCCATCTGTAAAAATTGTTCGTAGCTGTTGCGCTGGACTTCGATCAGATAAGGAATGTCGACGGCGGGAGGAATTTTGGCAAAACTCTTCCTCGGCCGCGTGAAGCTAGCTGCCAGGGAGGTCATAGGCATCTCCTAAAAGTCCAGAGAGAGAAATGCGGCGACTAAACCTAATGGTTTTAGGCCGTCGTCTAAAATGCGCCGAATTGGGTAGTGCTCAGAAGCAAACCCCAACACCATTCCAGGGTTAAACCGCATAGTCAACGGTATTCCGCTGACGTGACGGACCCGGGATAGCCTCGGTTCAGAGGTATCCCAGGTAACCCGGAAGATGAGAGAACTGCTTACTTGAGCTCAACCTTGGCACCCGCTTCTTCGAGGGCCTTTTTGAACTTCGCGGCGTCGTCTTTCGAGACGCCATCTTTGACGGTCTTCGGAGCGCCTTCGACGAGGTCTTTGGCTTCCTTCAGACTGTGAAAGAAGGCGTGAACAAGGCTGATTCTGATGCCCTGAAAGCCAAGATCACCGAAGCTGGCGGCACGGTCACGATCAAGTAAGCACTTGATCCGACTCG
>JAYVBB010000726.1:0-9491 GCA_043750715.1 Pseudomonadota bacterium
ACCATCGCCAGCGAGTTGATGAACCCGCTAGGCGTCGGTCCGGGCCTCGTCGGCAACACCTTCTACCTCGTCGGCAACTCCGGCAACGCCGACGGCCTCGCGGTCAAAGTCGACGAGGGCGGCGCCCAGTCGAACTACCTCGAAAATCTGATCAACCCAAAGTCCTTCGACTGGGAAGACTCGACGATCCTCTACATCGCCGAAGGCGCCCCCGCCTACCGCATCGTCAAGTACTCGCGCGTCTCGAACATCCGCACGGAGACGGCGTCCCTCCCCGGTGATCCGCATACGATCGCTTTCACGCCCGACTGAGTTTCGGAGTCGCCATGCAACGTTTCGCCCTCATCATCTGGTCCTTAGGCTTGCTGGCTCTCACGGGCTGTGGCGAGAGCGCCACGACCAACCCGTTTCTCACCGAGAACCCGACGCGGGTGCCGACGATCAACCTGGAAAACCCGGTCGCGCTCAGCGAAGCGGTCGACGACAGCTATACTTTCAACGTTGCCTTCGGCTCGGTCGTCCTCGGTGACACCTGGACGCTTTATTACTTGTCGGAAGCTTCCGCGACCAAGGGTGCCGCGATCGTCCAGAACATCGCCGTCTCGAACCACACGATCGCTTGGCGGACGACGACCCTGCCGTCCGGCACTTACTATTTCTGGGGCGAGCTGACGAGCTTTGGCGGCACCGTCACCTCCACGGCTCCGGGCTCGATCGTCATCGATCACCCGATCGAAGCCGGCAACCACTCGCCCACTGTCAGCCTCTCTTCTCCGAGCGGCGGCTTCGTCGACGGCGGCAGCGCCGAAACGATCGCCTGGAACGGCAACGACGCCGACGGCGACGCCGTCACCTACAAAGTCGAAATCAGCGCCGACTCCGGCAACACCTGGGAAGCCCTGGCTTCCGGCGTGACGTCCGAGAGCTATGCCTGGACCGTATCGCAGGCGCCCGGCCTGTCGTACAAAGTCCGCGTCACCGCGACCGACGACAAGGGCTCGACGTCCGCCGATCAGAGCTCGTCGGTGTTTGCAATTCGGTGAGCCTGGCTGGGACGCTGGATTGCTGGGCGTCGGCTGACTTCGGCGGCCGTGAGGCGGCTGCCCAGAGGTGGCGCGGAGCATTGCTCCGGCAGCTGTGAAGCGTCGGCTGCCCAGAGGTGGCGCGGAGCATTGCTCCGGCGGCTGTGAGGCGTCGGCTGCCCATAGCTTGCGCGGGGCATTGCTCCGGCGGCCGTGAAGGGAACGGCACGCCCAAAGCTGGCGCGGGGCAGAGCCTCGCTGTGCGTGGCTCACGGCCAGCCGAGTGGGTTGTCGTGGCACATTGATCGATCAATGTGCGCTGCCTGTCATTCCCAGGCGAGGCCGCGAGGCCTAGCCGCTGGGAATCCAGAGAATAGTAACGTTACTTTGGTTGATCAAAGTCGCAACTCGAGTTTGTGGGAAGCACGATCAAACTCGGGCAAAAAAGATTGGACGTTGTTTGCGAGCGGTGTCGCCGCCGAGGCGCGGAGCGCCCGAGAATTCGCGTTGAGAAGCGCGGGCGCGCGATCTGGAGCCCGAGGGAAAGCGTCTTCGCGAAAGCGCGGTCCGCAAAGCAGAACGCGCGCCAGCGTTGCCAAGATCGCGCCGAAAAAACCCGTGATAAGTCTCTTCTGCAAAAAGAGGAGGACTCCATGCGCGAACTCAACCAAATGACCGACAAAGCTCTGATCGACCGCATCGCGGAACTGGCGGACTGCGAGCGGGCGAGTCAGGTCGACCTGCTGCGCCACTTGGGCGAGCTGGCCGAGCGAAAACTCTTTCTGGGAATGGGCTACAGCTCGATGTGGGACTACTGCCGGCGGGCGCTGAAGTTCTCGGAAAGCGTGAGCCAGCAGCGAATCCTGGTTGCGAGGGCCACCCGGCGTCATCCCGAGCTACTGGCGATGCTGGCGGACGGCAGGCTGACCCTTTGCACGGCGGCGGATCTCGTTCCGCATCTGGATGACAAGGGGCCCGCCTCGTTACTGCAGGAGGCGTCGGGTAAGTCCCGCCGGGAAATCCAAAAGCTGACGGGTCATGCAGACAGGGCCGTCGAGAGAGATGTGATCCGGCGAGTCGGTACGGCAAAGCCACTGCAACTGGTCGATGAAAGCCCCGTTGCGCCGGTGGCCGATGTCGTCCTGAGACCGGTTCCGGCTGTCGCGACGAAGGAACCTGCCGCAGAGGTTCGTCTTCGCGTCGCCTTCACTGCATCGAAGGACGTCGTCGCGAAGCTCGAGCGCCTTCAGACCCTCCTGGGAGACGCGGCGTTGGAGGAGGTCGTAGGCAAAGCGGCAGACCTCTTGCTGAACAAGGTCGACCCTGAACGGAGAGAGGCTCGTCGCGTCGAAAGAAAGGTGAAAACGGCACCGATGGCGGAAGCGCCGAAGAAGGTCATGCCGCGCCGCCCACCCGCCCCGCTGCGCGACAAAGTCATGATCGCCGCCGGGCGACGATGCGAGTTCGTCGGTCCCGGCGGTGTCCGCTGCGCCGAGACCCGCTTCCTGTCGATCGACCACATTCGCCCCTATGCTCTTGGCGGCACTTCGGCCGATCAAAGTAATCTCCGGTGCCTCTGCCTCGCGCATAACATGTACCTGGGAAAGAAGACTTTCGGCACCCGGGCCACAGCCGCGCGCTAGCAACGACTCGACCCACTCGGCTGGCCGTTAGCCACGCGAAGCGAGGCTCTGCCCCGCGCCAGCTTTGGGCGTGAAGTTCCCTTCATAGCCGCCGGAGCAATGTCCCGCGGCACCTCTGGGCAGCCGACGCCTCGGCGCCGCCGAAGCAATGCCCCGCAACCCCTTTGGGCTCACTCACTCTGCCGACGCTCAACGCCAACTCTCGACGCCCTACTTCCCGACGCAGAAATCCGCGAAGATCTTATCCAGTAAGTCTTCCGTGCCGATTTCCCCGACGATCGAAGTCAGCGCCTTCACGGTCTGCTGCAGCTCGAAAGCCAGCATTTCTTCGTACTTTCCGGCCTTCAGCGCTTCGTGGAACTTCCCGATCGAGGCGGTCGCCTGCTCCAGCGCGGCCATCTGCCGCGCCGATGTCACGTAAGCATGCTCTTTGTTCAAGTCTCCGACGTGGGCGTCGACTTTGTCCGCGAGCAATTTTCTCAGCTCGTCGATCCCCGTTCCGGCCTTGCACGAAAGCTGCGCCCAGCTCCTGGCCCAGGCAGGCTTCCCGAGGTCGGCCTTCGTCAGGATTTTCACGAACGCCTGGGGCTTCAGCTCTTTTTCCCACGCCTCGACCTGCCTGGCGGCCGCGTCTCCGGCGTCCGCCGCCGCGAGGAACAGCACCAGATCCGCTTCGCCGGCCAATCGCCGCGCCGACGCGACGCCGATGGCTTCCACCGGATCCGGCCGGTCGCGGATCCCGGCCATGTCGATCAGCCGAATCAGACGCCCGTGCACCAGGCATTCTTCCTCGAGGTAGTCGCGGGTCGTGCCGGCGATGGGGGTTACGATCGCGCGTTCCCGACCGAGCAACTCGTTCATCAGGGTCGATTTCCCCGCGTTGGGTTCGCCGCAAAGTGCCACCGTCAGGCCCCGGCTCGCGACCCGGCCGTGCGCGTAGCTGTCCTGCAGCGCCTTGATCCGCGCCTCGGCGTCTTTCACCTTCGGCGTCACGTTCTTCATCGTCAGCGCCGCCATTTCCCCCTCGTCGGGGAAATCGATTTGCGCTTCGAGGTAAGCCAAAGCTTCGATCAGTTTGACCCGTAGCCCTTCGATCGCGTCCTTGAGTTTGCCCTGGGTCAGGTGCCGGGCCGCGAGCCACTGCTGGTGCGACGCCGCAGCGGCAAGCGCCTTGATGCCTTCGGCGGCGGTGAGGTCGAGCTTGCCGGCGAGAAAGGCGCGGCGGGTGAACTCGCCCGGCTCGGCAGCGCGAAAGCCGACGTCATAGAGCGATTTCAGGACACGCTGCACGACGTAAGGCCCGCCGTGGCAGTGGACTTCGGCGGCGTCCTCGCCTGTGTAGGAGTGCGGGGAGGCGAAGCGGACGGCCATGATCTCGTCGAGGGTTTCGCCGGACTTAGCGTCTTTCAGCGTCGACAGTTTGAGCTGTCGCGGGGTGAACGCGGCAAACCCCAAAACGACTTTGGCCAGGAGCTGATGACAGCCCTGGCCAGAGATTCGGAGCAGGGCCACCGCTGCAGCGCCTTGCCCACTGGCCGGCGCTACAATGGGATCCCCGTGCATGTTATTCGCCGTCGATGACGAGCGGCTCGCCGGGCTGCTGGTCCTTGTTCGGGAGGATCATCAGCTTGCGATTGGGGCCGGAGCCGATCGACTTGGTGTAGACGCGGTCGTCTTTGTCGAGCGCCATGTGGATGATCTTGCGATCGTAGGAGCTCTTGTAGTTCAGGACGATCGGGCGTTTGCTGTCGTGAACTTTGGCCGAGAGGTCGTGGGCCATCTGGATCAGGTCGTCTTCGCGCTTCTTGCGGAGACCGTTGACGTCCAGGAAGATCCGGAACGGGAGTTCTTGGCGGAGGTGGCGGGGTTTCTTGCGGAGGATGTGCTCCATCGCTTCCGCCAGTTTGCTGTTCTTCGTGATCTGCTGGGCGATATACTCGCTGTCGATGTTCAGAATCAGGCGGCCGTCGTCGACCGAGCAGCTGACCTGGACGTCTTCGCCGGCGATGCGGCTGACGATGCCTGCACAAAAATCGCGCAGCTCTTCTTTCAGGGCTTCCACTTTTTCCGGCGGCAGGGGTTCCGACGGGGTGGTGGAGATCGAATCTTCGTCGTCGTGCTCACGGGCCGGGCGCGGGCGGGCCGGGCGCGACGCTTGCGGAGGACGGGCCGAGCGCTCTTCGCGGTTGCCGCGGCCACGACCGCCTCTTTCTCCCCGGTCTTCCCGGCGCGAGCCGCCTTGCGGCTTGGGCCAGGCTTTGATTTCGATCGACGGGTTTTTGAAGAAGCCGAAGAGTCCTTTCGAGCCTTCTTCCTTCAGGACCTGGTATTCCATCTCGTCCTGGGCCAGGCCGAGCGTGCCGGCCGCTTTGACGAGCGCTTGTTCGAGGGATTTCGCTTCGATCGTGATCGGAGCCTGATTACGGCTGGATGATCCGTGGTTGTTGTTCATCCGTCTCTCCTTATTCTTCAGTTTGATTAGGCGCCAGCTTTGTCGAGCCTACGGTAAAGCCACTTCTGCTGCAGGATGCCCGTTACGGTGTTGGTCAACATGTAGAGCGTCAGTCCCGCTGGCAACGTCAGCATCATGACCGTGAACATAATGGGCATAAACATCAAAATTTTCTCCTGAGTTTTATCCATTCCGGTCGTTGGGGTCAACTTCTGTTGAACGAACATGGCGACCCCCATCAGGAGAGGGGTGACGAAAAACGGGTCCATCGCCGACAGATCGTGGATCCAGCCGTAGAAAGGCGCGTGGCGGAGCTCGATCGAGGTCTGCAGCACCTGGTAGAACGCAAAGAACACCGGAATCTGCGGCAGGATCGGCAGGCACCCTTTCATCGGGTTGATCTTGTTCGCCACCATGAACTTCATCAGTTCTTGCTGTTGGCGCGGCTTGTCGTCCTTGAACTTCTCCCGCATCGCGTTCATCTGCGGATTGAGCTTCTTCATCTTGTGCATCGAGATCGACGAGGCACGAACTAGCGGGAAGAAGAGCAGCTTCAAGCAAAGGGTCAGAAGAATGATCGCGACGCCGTAGTTGCCGACCACGCGCTCGAAGGTCTGGATGACGAGCAGCAGCGGCCGTCCGATGAAGGCGAAGGTGCCGAGGTGCATGGCCGCGGTCAGCTCCGCGTTGTGCTCCTGCATCACTTGCAGGTCTTTCGGGCCGTAAAAGGTGTCGTAGTCGACTGACACCGTCTCGCCCGGCTGGACGATGCCCTGCTTGTCGGTGCTCACCAGCGTCAGCGGGCACCCGCCTTCGCCTAGGCCACCGTGGGTGATGCGAAGGTTCGCTTCTTTCGTCTTGGGCACGAGGACGCCGAGGAAGTAGTGACGGTCGATGCCGAAGAATTTGAGGGGAACGTTCGTGACCTGGACGGTCTCGCCGGCCTCTTCGCAGAACTTCTCGATGTCCTTCCACTCCGACGAGCCGTCGGTGTTGTAGACGACCTGGTCGCGCTGGGTCACCGAGCCCGGTATGATCCCGAGGATCTGGGTCTTCTTGTGCGGACGGACCGAGGTCCGCATCGAAACGCCGCCCGAGAAATCGATGGGCTTGGCGCTGATGTTGGTAAATGAGACTTTCAGCTGGGCGCCGAAGCCCCTCTCGGGGATCCGGTATTCCTGCGTGACGCGGACGTCCGTCGTCTGGCGCGTGAACTTGATGACCTGACCCTGGCGCTCGGCGCCGAAGCCCGTCAGCGTCGCCGGGCTCATCGTCTCGACGTCGGTGACGCCCTGGATCGCCAGCGGGCCGTCGAGGAGCTCGTACGGGCGGTCCGGCTCGTCCTTGTTCGCCTTGTTGGCGGTGTAGTGCTTGAGTGAAATGCTGGCGAGGCCGCCGACGTCCTGCGAAAAGCGGTAAACGACCTGGTCGGATTCGAGCTTCAGGTCTTCGGCGGCGAGTTGCTTGACCTCGACGGAAGCGGGGGCTGTGGCGCTCGCACCGGGAGAGGCCGGCGTCGACGGTGAGGTCGGCGCGACGGGATTCGCGCTCGGGGCCTGCCCGCCGTCAGCGGGCGCGGTCGCCACCGGCTTGTTGGCGTTCGGGTACTTCGTGTTCAGGTAGTGCGTGTAGCCGAGATAGAAGAGCACGCAAACGGCAATGGCGGCGATGGAGCGGTAGTCCATTTTCACGGTAGGTCGATTCCCCCGGGGTGGAGCGGATGGCAGCTGAGCAGCCGGCGCGTGATTTTCGAGCCGGCGATGTGGAGCGGGTAAAGCCCGAGGCATTCTTTGGCGTATTGCGAGCACGAGGGATAGAACCGGCATCGCGGTCCTAGCAGGGGCGACAACGTCCCTTGGTAGACCGAAATGATTCCCTGGAGCATCGACTTCATCGGGTCTCTAAGGCCTTCGCCAATCGCTTGGCGCAATGCACCAAGTCGCGCGCCATGTCGGGCGCGGATGTTTCGGTCGAGGTATTGCGCGCCAGCACGACGAGATCGACGGAGGCGGAAGACAGAATGCCTTCGAGCTCCGGCTTGACGTGGCGGAAGGCTTCGCGCAGCCGGCGTTTGACCCGGTTGCGGACGACGGCGTTTCCGACCTTCTTCGATGCGACGATGCCGAAGCGAACGCCTTGCGGCAATTCACCTTCCGCCTTCGCCAAGGCTACGGCGGACAAGTCCCGCCGGAAACCGAAGAGGACGACCTTGGGGCAAACGACTTTTGCGCCTTGATCCAACGCGCGGCGGAATTCCGCGGTACGTCTCAGGCGAACGGATTTCGGGTAAGCGTGCACCGAATTAACGGGCTTATTTGGAATACGTGGTGACGGCGAGACGCTTGCGGCCTTTGGAGCGGCGGAGCTTGATCACGTTGCGACCACCAGGGGTCGCCATGCGAGCGCGGAAGCCGTGAACGCGAATGCGGCGGATGTTGTGCGGTTGATATGTACGCTTAGTCACTGGGTATCCCCTATCGAGCAAATCGAGGACGGACCATAACAAGGGGAAACCCTGGCGGCAAGCCCCGCCTTCGCCAAGCCTATGGCGGGCAGGGGTTTAGGCGGGGCTTGCCCGCCGAAGCCTTGGCGAAGGAGGGTGATATTTCTATAGTTTTAATAACATCATTGCAGATTTCATTAAAATCATTTATAAACACGTTTCCTTGGTAATATCCCAAATTAGAGTGGTTTCAATGACTTTGACCAACCTCGCGCGCATATGCGCTCTGGTTCTCGGCAGCCTGGCTGCCGGCAAAGCCCTGGCCCTTCCCAAGTTGCAGATACGCCCTGTTGAGTTGATGGGTTATGTCGGTAAAGCGGTGAAGCTCTCGGTCGACCTGCCCTGCGGCGGGGAGTACTACGGCCTGGTCGCTTCGGCCGACAAGAAGGGTCGCCTGAAGGTCGCCGCGGCGGTCGTTCAGGACTCGATCGTCTGCACGTCGACCTCCGAGCCGATCGAAGTGCTCGTCGACTACCTGGCGATCACCCGCTTCAAAACCATTGAACCCATGATCGTCGACGAAGGTAACCCGCGTCTGCTGGTCGCCCGGATCTCGGACCTCCGCCTTGTGCAAGCGGGCGAGGACTCCAACCTGGCCGCGGTTTACGAGCCGCGCTGCGGCCGCGACATGGGTACGCTCATTCGCAAGGTCGGCAAAGGCCGCCTCGAGATCGCCTTCGTCGAGTCGCCGGCCGGCATGCCGTCGGTCGACGGCTGCGAATCGCGCCAGAAGAAGCGCGTCATCACGGCGCTCGATACCGCCGCGTCGTTCAAAGTCGCCGCGTTGAAGGACAAGCCCAAGTCGCTGTCCCGCGCCTTCCGTCTGAAGCTCGCGCCGTTGGTGCCTAACGGCGTGCGCGCGGCGCCCGGCACGCCGGGTCTGTCGGTTTCCTACCAGCGCAAATGCAACGAAGCGCCGGTCGGCATCGTCCTCGGCGCCCCGCTGCGCGGCCAGGACGGCAAGCCCTCCGTGAGGGTCGGCGTGCTCGTCGCCGAGTACTACAACTTCCCCTGCGCTGCGACACATACCGGCAAAGACGGCGGCATCGCGACGCTCAGCGACCGGGACCTGACGCTGCCCGTCGGCGCCCGGGTGCTGGCAATGAAGGCCAAGGGCGAATTGACGGTTCTCCAACCGACCAAGATCCGCCACACCAACGGCAACGGCGTCGTGATCTCGGCCAACGCGTCGTGCCGCGAGCAGGCGGAAGCAATCTATACGCGGGATGCGCGCGGCGCTCTCACGGTCGGCGTGCTCTCCGGAGCCGTCGAAACCGAGCTCGGCGGCGCGCCTTGCAAAGACGGTTCGGCGGAGCTCTCGCTCAGCCAGCCGTACGTCGCGAGCCGCGTGAAAGCTGGACAGCTCTTCGGCATGCGCCTCAAGCGGTGATGAGGTAGAATCCAAGCGATGCTTTCTCGCTTGGACATCTCGGCCGAGGCCGTAAGAAACAACTACCGCCAGTTCTGCAACGTCGCGGGCAAGCAACGCGTGGCGCCGGTCCTCAAGGCGAACGCGTACGGCCACGGCCTAAAGGAAGTTTACGAGGCGTTGAAGGACGAGGCGGTGCCTTGGCTTTGCGTCAACTACCTCGCCGAGGCGAAGACGCTCCGGGACCTGGGCTTCACGGGCCGGATCCTGATCGTCGGGCCGCCGGTGGGGCGTGAGCTGGCGCTGGCGGCCGAGCTCGACGCGGAGATGACGCTGGGCAACCAGGAAGTCGTCCAGGCCTGGCTCAAAGCCAAAGCGAAATGCCGGATCCACGTGAAGATCGACACCGGTCTTTCGCGGCAGGGCTTTCTCGTCGATGAGCTGGCGAAGGTCGTCAAGGACCTGAAGGCCCACAAAGACAAGGTCGTCGGCATCGGCACCC
>JAYVBB010000727.1:0-2464 GCA_043750715.1 Pseudomonadota bacterium
GTCGTGGGAAAGAGTCTTTCGCGGCGACGGCTGGTCCGGCGCCACCGATCCGACCCATCGCGTGCTGTTCACTCCGTATAGCCTACGCTTTCTCCTCGAGCGCTCCGGTTTCAAACCGCTGAAACTGATTGCGCCGATGCGGAAGCTCGAATTCCTGGGGCCGGCGACTCCCATGATCGGCGCCCAGATCTTTTGCGCGGCCGAAGTGACCGCCTGATGCTCAGATCGCTGCTGTATCTGCTCAACGCGTTGGTGTTTCTCGGCGGGGCGGGTGTCGGCGTCATCGCGGCGATCGACGAGCTGGGCGACCCGGCGCCGACCGTCGTGGCGACGCCGGCCGAGGCCGCGACGCGTCCTGCCTTTGCCGGCAGTGGCCGGGTATTCGTGCTGTTCGTCGACTCGCTCCGCGACCGGACTGCCGAGAGCGTCGAGCTGATGCCGAACCTGGTCGCGTTGGCGAAGACCGCGGCGCACGCGCGGGTCGAGACGGTCTACGACGCGATCACGGCGCCGGCCGTGCGCGCCGCGTTCTCGGGGCGGTCGCATTTTCGCGTCCTGGGCTTCGTCCAGAATTTCGTCAAGCGCGCGCAGAAGCTACCGTCGCTGTTCACGCAGATCACGGACGACGGCGGCGAGACGGTCGTGTTCTCCGAAAGCAAGACCTTCGCGCAGTTCGGCCGGGACATACAGAAAGAGTATCCGAACGAAATCGGCGAGGGCGGTCCCGTCGAGCGCGAAAACGAGCAGGCCAGGCACGCGCTCGAGCTCTTCAACACCGGCAAGCCCCAGCTGGTGATCTTTCACTCCCTTTACCTCGACCATGTCGCGCATCAGCGCGGCATTGCGCACGCCGAGTACCGGGAAGACGTCGCGCGCCTCGACGGCCTGATCGCGGAGCTCGCGGCCGGCGTCCCGGACGAAGACACCTTCGTGGTTCTCGGCGACCACGGCCACACCGAGACGGGTCGGCATGCGCTCGGCCTCGACGTGCCGACGTATGTCATGATGCGGGGCCCCGGCTTCAGGCAGGGAATCGACTTGGGCCTCGTGCACATCACGGAGTACCGCTATCTGCTCAGCTGGGCGCTGAAACTGCCTCTCGCCTCCGACTACTCGCGGGGGCGGCATCCCGAGGCTTTTGCCGTCGTGCCCGCGGAGATTCCCGCGAGCTTCGCTCAAGTTGAGACGGAACGCACGGCCCGGACGAGCCTGCCGCTCGCCCCTTTCGTCCTCCTTGCGTTGGGGGTCGGCGTCGCGTTCGCATTCTGGTGGACGCTCGGCGAGGTCATCCACGCGGGAAGCTGGCGGGCCGTGAGTCGCGGCCGTTTCCTGAAAGTTCTGGCGGCCTCGGTCGTTCTGTCCCCAGCCGTGATGGCCGCGGGAATAGCCTTGGCGAGCCTGAGGAGCGACGTCCACGAACCCTTTTTTCCGACCATTCTCAGGGTCTGGAGCTACGTCCTGGTCGGCATGCTCGTGCTGACGAGGCGCCTCGACCTGGGCAAGACGGCGCTCGTCGTTCTGGGTGTTCCCTTCGTGCTGCTTTGGCCGTCGACTTATCGCTACGGCGCGCCGGCCGTTTTCGTTCCCGCCTGGTTCTGCTGGGCGACCTGCGCGGTCGTGCTGTCGTTCGGATTTCAGGACGGTCTGCCTACGGCGAAGTACTACGCGGTAGGCAGGCGCTGGCGGATCCGCAAGTCGGTCGTGCTGTATCTGGGGATCGTGCTGCTGATCCAGTCGTTCTTCTTCACCGACGCCGTGAATTTCGTCTTCACGACCTTCCGGGCGCTGAGTCCCGAGGTGTCGCCAACGGCGCTCTGGTCCCAAGCGCTCTTCGGGGCGGCGTCGGTAACGGTCCTGTTCTTCCGCCGCCAGGACCCCTGGGCGAGCGGCGCCTTCTCCACGGTCTTCGCCTGCTACTTCCTCGCCGTTTTCTTCCACGTGATCCCCGAAGGCACGCGCGCCAACTTCTTCCTGGGAGTTGCGCTGCTGGCATTCGCCTCCGTCGTCCGCCGCAAGGTGCGGATGGGGTTCTTCCACGCCGAAGCCCAAGGCATGGCTCGCCTTTTGTTCATGGCGGCGTTGGTCGTTTTCTATTTTTACTTCGTGCGGGTGTCGTCCGAGACACGCGTCAACGCGATGATGCTGTTCGCGGCCCTGCGCCTCAGCGTGCTTCTGGTCGACCATCTGCCCATGGCTAGGCGCAACATCCGGCTCAACGCCCTGTTCCTGCAGATCCTCGGCGTCATCGTCGCGGGCTGGGTGACGTTGTCCTGGGGGCTCGAGCGCCTCGAGTGGTATGCGGCGTACGACTTCTTCCCGCCCCGTCTGGTCGAAGAGTACGTCGGGCTCTTCCTGCCCTTCATCGTCCTGAAATACAGCCTGCCGGTTTTGATCTCGCGCATGCTGATCGTCGAACGGGTAGGGCTGGAGAAGGGCTATCCGGGAAAAGAAGTGGCCCTCTTCG
>JAYVBB010000728.1:0-8516 GCA_043750715.1 Pseudomonadota bacterium
TGGGGTCCAGGACCGAGCCCTGGGTGCCTTTGAGGCGGGAGCCGCCGGCCTCGCCGTCGAGTGCGATCGGGCGTCCAAGATTGCGGCCGCGGCCGACGAAGGCCCGGCGGTCGGTCTCGAACGAAAGATCGGACGCGCTGGATCCGGGCACGTCCAGCAAGTGAAAGAGGACGGGCACCGTCTCCCGGTCGGAGCGGGGCCTCCGCGTGCAAAGCAGGGCGGGCCGGGCCTCGAGGTATTCGGTTTCCACGAAGAGGTTGCTGAACGCCGGGTGCGACTCGTCGGCGGCCTGCGGAGCGAGGACGACCTCGGCGTAGGTCGTCAGCTCGATGTCGCGCGGTTTGTCCGAAAGATTCGTGAGCGTGTAGCGCCGGAGCTCGATGTCGTCTTCCGGAGAGATGATCACCTCGGTGTGGACGTCGAGCGAGTCGTCGCGGCGCCGGAACTCCGCGCGCGACTGCGGGAAGATCGCTTCGTAGGTCTCCGCCTCGCGGCGGGTGGGCTGGTGCGTCGCCGACCAGGCGTCGTTTGTCTTGACGTCGCGGAGATAAAGGAAAGACCCCGTGGCGTCGCTGGTGCCGTCCTGGCGCCAGCGGGTCAATGTCAGGCCGTGCCAGTGGGTGTAGCCGCCGCCTGCGTTGGTGACCATCGTCGTGAGGCGGCCGTTGGAGAGGAGGTGCACTTCGGGAGTCGTTGTGTGCGGAGTCGCCACGACGCGCAGCGACGTCTCCGAGCTCTTGACGATTTGCGGGGCTTCGGAAACCTCGCGCGCATGCGGATAGTACGCGGCAACCTTCGGCAAACGCTCGTGCAACAGGGCTTGCGCGGCTTTGAAGGACGGTCTGGCCAGGAAGCGGCGTTGCATCGGCTGGTCGAGGAGCGAGTAGGCAAGGGCCAGGAGGCTCATCCCTTGGTGGTGAGCCATGAACGAGCGCAGGACGGTGCGGCTATGTCCCGCTTCGAGGCGGGTCGGGGTGTAGTCGACGGCTTCGTAGAGGCCGTAGCGTCCTTCGAAACCCGCGGCGGTCATGGCCTTCAGGTTCTTCACCGTCGCGGCGGGGTCGATCATCACGCCCATCACGGAAGCGTAAGGTGCCATGACGAGGTCGTCGGCCAGGCCGCGTTTGAAGCCCAGACCCGGGATGCCGAAAGCTTTGTACTGATAGTTCGACTGTGCGTCCATCAGGTTGTAGCCCGACTCCGAGACGCCCCACGGCACGCCGTGCTCTTTGCCGTAGGCGATCTGCCGGCGCACGACGGTGCGGTAGGTGTGATCGAGGAGCGTGCCCGGGTAGGTCGGCATGACCAGGAGTGGCATCGTGTATTCGAACATCGAGCCGCTCCATGACAACAGCGTCGGCTCCGTCCCGACGGACGTGAGCAGGCGGCCGAGCGAGAACCAATGCTCTTCGGGGAGTTCGCCTTCGGCGATCGCGACGTAGCTGACGAGGCGGGCTTCGGAAGCCAGTAGATCATAGTGCGACTGGTCGCGGCGGTGGTCCCCGACGTTGTATCCGATCGTCAACAGATTCCGCGACGTGTCGTAGAGAAAGTCGTATTCGACGCTGGCGAAGTCTTCGCAGAGTCTCGCCAGAGCATTGACTTCGTCGACCATGCCACGGGCCGCCGTCGCTTCCTCGGCATAGGCCGAGCCTTCGAGACGGGCCAGCTCGTGCCAGGTGACGGTCGGCGAGGCCCCGAGGACCGCCGCGAACTTCTCCCAGATCCCGAGCGGGGTGTCCTTGCATTGGGAAATCACCGCCGCGATCCAAAACGCCACGTCACCCGGGGCCAGGCGGTCGACGAACGGCGTCAGGCTGGCGACGACGAGACCTATCCTCGAGAGCCGGTCCGTGCCGGCCAGCGGCACGGTAAGTTGGTCCCGGAGCGCTTCGACGGTTTCCGAAAGCTCGTCGCGGACGGGGGAAGGCTCGCTGCGCCGGACGCTTTCCAGCAGCACGTCCAGGGTGTCGGCCACCGCCTGGCCGAGCTGCGGCGGCAGGATCGGCTGCGACGCCAGCTCGCGGAGTCCCGCAGCGAGAACGAAAAGATGCCCCGAGAGGTTGCCGCTGTCGACCGTGGAAACGTACATAGGGTGCAGCGGCGCCAGAGTCTTGGTGTCGTACCAGTTGTAGAAATGGCCGCGAAACCGCGGGAGCTTGGCCAGCGTCTGGAAGGTTTCCCGGGTGCGGCGGAGCAGGGCTTCGGCCGAGAGGTACCCGAAGTCGTTGGCGGCGAGTCCCGCGAGCAGCGCCATGCCGATGTTGGTCGGCGACGTGCGGTGCGCGATGACCGGACTCGGCATTTCCTGGAAGTTGTCGGGCGGGAGCCAGTGGTCGTCCGGTCCGACGAAGGTTTCGAAAAAGGCCCAGGTCTTGCGGCTCAGGCGGCGGAGGTAGCCGGCATCGTCTTTGCCGAAGGCGCTGACCGTCTCCGTCAGCGGGGTGCTCAGCCATTTGGCGACGAGTGGCGAAACGGTCCAGAGCAGGGCAAAACCGAAGGCGGGACGGAGGTCGCGGTCGACCAGCCCGAGCAGCGCCAGGGTTCCAAGTCCCGCCAGCGGGCCGGCGACCAGGGACCGGAGAAAAGGCCGATAGCCCCATTTCTCGGTGTGCCGGGGATCGGTCGCCGAAAGCCATTCGAGCAGCTGGCGCTTCGATACCAGCATCCGGTACAGCGAGCGGCTGATTGCCTGCAGGGAGCTGTAAGCATCGTTCGGTAAAAACGCGACCGAGAGCAGGGAATGAGCCAGCCGCTCGGCGAGGTCGTTCAGCTCGAAGCGGAGATGCCCGACCAGCCGCGTATAGGCTGGCTTGCGGAGGACGCCGCCGAGCGTTGCGAGCGCCGGCACGGTGAACAAAAAGGTCATGAGGGCGCGCGTTGCACGCCACCCGTCGGGAAGCACCATCCAACCCAGCGCCAAAAACGCCAGCGACGCCAAAGGCACGATGCTCCGGCGCAGGTTGTCGAAGATCTTCCACTTGGACAGCGCGCTGAGTGGGTTCTTTTCCCATTGGCCGCTCCGCCGCGGGACTTTGGGCAGCAGCCACGCCGCGATCTGCCAGTCGCCGCGCGTCCACCGGCGGCGGCGTTTGACGTCCTCGACGAAATGGCTCGGATGATCCTCCAGCAGCACGACGTCGCTGACGAGACCGCTGCGCGCGAAGCAGCCTTCGATCAAATCGTGGCTGAGGATCAGATTTTCCGGAAACGCCGGTTCGAGAGCCTGGGTGAAGGCATCGACGTGGTAAATGCCTTTGCCGATGAAGGAGCCTTCCGCGAACAGATCCTGATAGACGTCCGACACGGCGCGCGTATAGGGGTCGGTGCCCGGCTCTCCGGCGCTCAGCCGCACGAACCAGGATTTTTTGGCGGACGGCAAGGCGACGGCAACGCGGGGCTGCAGGAGGCCGTAGCCTTCGACGACGCGGCGTGAGACGGCGTCGAAACGCGGCTCGTTCAAAGGGTGCGCCAGCGTCCCGATCAGCTTGCGCGCCGCGTCGCGGGGCAGCTGCGTGTCGGTATCCAGCGTGATGACGTACCGGGTGGCCGCCAACTCCCGCTCGTTCGCGATCACGGTCGAGAAGCGGTCGTTGCCGCGGCCCCGGAGAAAGGCGTTGAGCGCTTCGAGCTTGCCGCGCTTTCTTTCGTGACCCATCCAAACGTTCTCGGCTGGATTCCAGAGCCGGGGCCGATGCAGCCAGCAGAAGGGGCCGTTGCCGTCCTGGCCGTACCGGGCATTCAGTCCGGCTATGCCGCGGCGGGCGGCTTCGAGCAGGTCCGCGTCTTCCGGGAGCGCTTCGCTGGGGGCGTCGATGAAGTCGGTGATCAAGCCGAAGCGCAGATGCTCCGTGCGGTTGCCGAGGAACCGCATTTCGAGGGCTTCGAGCAGATGGTCGACCTGGGCTACCGACACCAGCATGGTCGGCACGATGACCAGGGTCTGGCAGTCCGCCGGAATGCCGCCTTCGAAATCCAGACGCGGCAGCGGCTCCGGGCTCTTCCACGACGTCACGAACCAGTTGGCCAGGCCGACCCCGAACTGGCTCGCGACGAGCGCCGTCAGGAACGCCAAGGCAACGGCCGACCAGGGCGCCAGGTCCTGGCCTCGGAGCAGCACCAGCGGGGCGACGGCGGTCGTCAGCGCAATCAAACCGAAGTACACGGCGCCGGCGCGCCGGCGTGGCGACAGGCCTAGGGACGCCAAAGTCCTGAGCTGAAGCCGCGCGCACAAATTCTGGTACCCGGCTCCGACGAGGTAGTAGCCGACGTGCCGGTCGCGCCCGTTCGTGCCGCCCCGGGCGAGCGCGATCGCCGTCGTCGCCACCGCGCGTTCGTCCTGTCCGGCGCGCCGCGCCAGTTTTTCGACGACGTGGCGGTAGCGGTCCCGCGAGGCGAAGTCCATCTTGCCGTGGATCGCCGCGGGGTCCGTCCGCAGCAGGTCCTCGACGACGCTCGTCGCCTCGACGAAGTCCCGCCAATCGGTCGCGTTGAGGAAGCGGAGGCTGCTGATGCTGCCCCCGACCGACACCTGGTTGGTGGCCTGCTGCTGGCTCTCCCCTTGGACCTTCAGGTGAATGCTCGAGCCCGCTTCGTTGAGTTGCTGCTCGATCCAGGTCAGGGGAATTTCCGTGAAGGCGCCTTTGTCCTGCAGCCGCTGCGCGAACTCGGCCACGAAGGCGTTGCTGAGCGGGGGCGAGGAGCGGGCCATGTCGGCGGTCACGATGATCAGATTCTTGGGATCGTGCTCGCCGACTCCCTGGATCTGGGCGGCGAAATCCCGAGCCAGGGCCCGGTGCTCGATGCCGACGACCACGCGCGTCGCGACGCGCCGGAGGTTCTCGATCAAGGCCAGGCGCAGCATGATCGGTACGGCCCATAGCTCGCCGAGGCTGAGTTTCTTTCGGCTTTGGTAAGCGTCGATGAAGACCTTGAGGTTTTCGCGGTCGACCCGGCCGTCGACGTGGGCGATGACCTCGACCGCCAGCTCGTAGACCCGGGGCAGCCCCGCCGAGCGGCCGGACTCCAGATGCGGTAGCTGCCGGCTGTAAGACGGCGGCAAATGGCGCTTGGCGAGCCGAACGTGTTCTTCGATCAGGTGGAAGTTGTCGAGCAGCCACTCGCCGGCGGGGGAGACCCTCTCCTTCGCCGAAACCGCGTCGGAGAGCTGGGCGTGGGCCTCCAGAAGGGCGCGCTCGTTGTCGGCCAGGCGGCTGAGGAGGTGGTTTTTCCCCGGGCGGGCCGCCAGGGCGTGACGCTTCGCGCAGTCCTGGGCGTGCTGGCCGAGCTGGTCCAAGTTGAACAGCACGAGGTCCATCGGGGCTTCTGCCCACGTCGACGACTCGGAATCGGCACGCAACGAATCCGGCCCGGGAGGTTTGGACCGTATGAAATTGGAGACAAACCGCATCAACGCGGTGCTAGGTCCGCTCAAATCGCAATTCCCCGATGTCCTCAAATCCTGGAAAAGACTGGGACATGAGGTCTCGGGTCAAATTCCAGGGCTAGGCTCGCTGAATTGCAAAATCGAGACCAGCAGTTGCTGGGACGCTATCAGAGATTAAGCAGGATCGTATTGAGAAATCCGCCGTAGAGCACTTGCTTGGCCCGGTCGACGCGCCAGTCCATCGCATACAGGAAGGCGGCCGTCGTATAGGCGAACATCTGCTGGTCCGGCGTGAACTGCTCCGGATGTGCGATCACCTCTTCCATCCTGGGAGTGCCTTGCGAGGCCGACGCGAGGGAGCGTTCGGAGAGCACGGCTTTGCCTCCGCGCTGGCGGGCGAGCATGGTTTCGAGCCAGGCCCGGTACTGGTCGGCGACGGGGTTGCCGTTCGGGCCCGGGCCGATGACGATGCCGTTCTGGGTGTCGAGGATGGTCGAGCGAGGGTCGGCGTTGGTCGCGCCGACGATCATGTGGTCGCCGATCAGTCCGATCTTGGTGTGGAGCGTCTCGGTCGTCTCGTAGAGCCAGATCCTGAGCGGCGGCTCTTCCGTCTTACGCACCTTGCGGACTTCTTCACCGAGCTTCAGCAGCGCCAGGTACTGCGCGTCCGCGGCGACGTTGACTGCGCCGTGGTTGGAGGACGTCGCCGAGTTGGTGACGACCCGCACGTTGGCGCCATTGAGAAGCGCCTGCATCAGGGCCGCCTGCAGTCCCGGGGGCAGCAGCACGTAGGCGTTGTGAATCACGACGTCGTCGCCGGGTTTGGCTTTCCGGAGCAGGGTTTCCCAGGCGATGTTGTAGCGGCTGGTCTCTTCGCCGAAGGCCAGCTTTTCGAAGCCCTTGCGAGCCGGATACATGCGGTTTTCGAGGTAGGCGAGGGGGACGTTCTTGGCTTCGAAGACGCCGTCGTGAAGGACGACGTCGGACTCCTTCTGGAACGTCGCGATTTCCTCTTCGTACTTCTCTGCCTTGGCGAGGGTTTCCTGCCAATCGGCATCGGCTGCGGCTTCTTTGCCGGCGGGGATGGTCTCGAGCTCCATCGCGATCTTCGGGGGGCACGCCGGGTCTTTCGCGCAGCCCCAATAGGCGTCGAAGCTTTGGGCCGCCTGGCCGGCGATTTGAGGCGACGTCGTCTCGAAGTCGGCGTCCATGAATTGAAGCATGTCGCCCGCTTCGACCTTAGGAGCGAAGGTGCTTTCGACGTGGTAATGGTCCTCGATGTTGCGGCCGCCACCCATCAGGGACCCCCCGTCGACGACCAACATTTTGTGGTGGAAGCGCTTGATGAGCTTGATCCAGGCGCCCGGCCGGAAGGTGAAGCGCTGGTCGGCGAAGCCCTTGGTGATCTGCTTCGTCATGTCGTCCAGCACGGAGCTGAAGCTCATTGCGACGGGCACGGCGCCGGCGACCATAAAGGGTTTGACCAGGCCGAGCAGGTCGGATTTGTTGGCGGCGGCGGGCATCAGCACGCCGATGAGCATCCGCAAAGGCAGGTTTTTTTGAATGATCGTGTTTTTCTGCAGCACGCCGTTCAGCTTTTCGATCTCGAGGCCGGCGGCGGCTGCTTCGAGGGAAGTGCGGTCCTCGAAGCCCCTGCTCGCGAGGTCCTGCCACACTTCTTCCGGGAACGGGCGGAAGTACATGACCTGAATCTCTTTGCCGCCGCTCGCCACGGCCTTCCTGCTTGCGGCGATCAGGCCGCGGAAGTGGTCGCGCTGCTTCATCGCCGTCATGCCGTCGACCATGATCTTGACGTCGACGCCGGCGGCGGCTTTTTCCTGAAGCTTGCGGACCAGCAAGGACGAGCTGTGGTCGAAACCGAAAATGAAGTAGCCGAGGCGAATCGATTCCTTGGCCGAGTCGATCAGCTTGAGCTTGCGGTCGAACGCCGACTGGTTGCCGATGTCGACCGCGATGCTTTGCCCGTCGACCCATTGGATCGACGGCTCGGCTTGGCCGCCGGTCGGCGGCGTCGCTTTTAGCGCGCTGTCCGTACCGGGCGTTTTACAGGCCAAGGGAAGGCAAAGGCACAGGGCGGCGACTACGACCCGCATGGGCATCTCCCGGACGAACAATGTTTGGGAACTTATCCCTATAGATTAGAGGGTTAACCGCGATCGGTAAAGCCTGGCTCGAATTGGCCGATGCTATGCCTATGGGAAGATTGGGAAAAACTCTTCGGCCGGCTCTTCTCGCCGGGGTCATGGGCCTGTTCGGCTCGACCACTGCCACGGCGTTTCCCTGGTCCTACGGTGGCCGCCTGGTGGATGCGACCAGCACTCCGATCGTCGGACCCGTCAACTTGTCCGCCGCCTTTTTCGCGACCCCTGCGGGCGGCCCGACGCTGGCCACGAAAACCTTGTCGAACGTCGCCCTCGTCGACGGCGTCTTTCAGTTCACCGTCGAGTTTGACGACGCCGACGTAAAGCAGATTTTCGCCGATACCGCCTCGCCCGTGTACGTGCAGGTCACCGACACCACCCACACCAAAACGTACCCGCGCGGCTTAGGCAGATTCATTAGAGTTAATTCAAGAAATTCCACTCGAACATGCAGTCACTGTGGGTCCTTAACTGGTCCACAGGGGTTAGCAGATTTGGTAATTAGGCAATGGGATTGTGGAGCATGTGGTGCTCATCATGACCGCGATATAAACGCGGCTGTGAACACACTATTGTCGGGCATAGGCTGTGCCATCAAGGTATTGCGAGATATCACCAAAATCATAGAAGTCAGTAACCATGATAATATCAGGTTGAAGAAATGAAACACTACGTTTTATTTCTGAGACTCTGCAACGAAGACCGAATAATTGTGTTGTAGCATTGTGTAATATAGGAATGGAGTGATGGGTTTCCATTTGTTATCCTCACAAAATGATATGAACTTCTCACACCTTGTTGAGATTTTATCACTAACCACACATCACCTTTATCTTAAATTTCGTACAGTGCTTTATGCAATGCAAGGACAGCCGCAGGCTTCTTCACTCGAATGTGCGCCAGATTGTACTCTGATGACTTAACAAGTTCAAGCATCTCTTCCAATGATGGTTTGGTAATTGCTCTAA
>JAYVBB010000729.1:0-3017 GCA_043750715.1 Pseudomonadota bacterium
CGAGCACAAAGCCGTGAGAGAGCGCTGCGGAGTCTTCGACGTTAGCCACATGGGGGAAGTCTTCGTGTCCGGCGCCGGGGCTGGCCGCTTCCTCCAAAGCATCACGATCAACGACATCGACCGACTATCCGACGGCACGGGCCAGTACACCGCGATCCTGCACCCGACGGGCGGCATGATCGACGACCTGATCATCTACCGGCTCAAGGCGACCGAGTACCTGATCTGCGTCAACGCCTCGAACACCGACAAGGACTACTCCTGGATCAAGAAGCAGTCCGAAAAGGCGAGCGGCGTTTCCGTGGTCAACAAGTCGGACGACTACTCGCAGCTCGCCATCCAGGGACCCAACAGCCAGGCGGTCGTCGGCACCCTCGTCGGAGCCGCCGAGAAGGCGAAGTTCACGGCTCTTCCCTACATGGGCATCATGGAAGTGAACCTCTTCGGCATGAAGACCTACATGGCAAGGACCGGCTATACCGGCGAGCACGGCTACGAACTGTACGTCCCAAATGCGGTGGCTCCGAACCTCTGGACCGCCGTCCTCGAGCAGAAAGACCGCCACGGCGTCGAGCCGATCGGCCTTGGCGCCCGTGACACGCTGCGCCTAGAAGCCTGCTACCTCCTCTACGGCAACGACATGAATGACGACGTGTCGCCACTCGAAGCGGGGATCGCCTGGGCGTGCCGCCTCGACAAGGGCGACTTCCTCGGCAAAGATGCGCTGATCAAGCAAAAAGAGGCCGGCCTCACCCGCCAGCAGTTCGCCTTCAAGATGGAAGACGACGGCATCCCCCGCCACGACATGCTCGTGTTCAAGGGCAGCGAAGAAGTCGGCAAGGTCACCAGCGGGTCGGTTCTTCCCACCGTCGGCGGCGCCGGCGGGATGGCTCTCTTAAACCCTAGAAAAGTCGCCATCGGAGACCAAGTCGAAGTCGACGTGCGGGGGAAAAGAAAGCTTGCCCGCCTCGTTCAAAAGCCTCTATATAAAGCTAAAGTCAAGGGCTGAAAGCCCTTTTTGCGTATTCGGAGCCCGCCATGGATTTCCCGTCCAGCCTCAAGTACACGAAGGACCACGAGTGGATCGAGCAAGCGGCGAAGGTCGCCACGATTGGCGTCACTGCGTACGCCATCGAGCAGCTCGGTGACATCGTCCACGTCGAGCTCCCGCAAGTCGGAGAAAATTTCGACGCCGGCTCCGCCTTCGGCACCATCGAATCGACGAAGACGGTTTCCGACCTCTACATGCCGATCTCCGGCAAGGTCGTGGAAGTGAACAAGGCCGCGATCGACAAGCCCGAGTCCCTCCAGGACGACCCGTACAAAAACGGCTGGCTCGTCAAAATCGAAACCACCGGCGCCGCCGCCGGCCTGCTCGACGCCAAAGCTTACGAAAAGTTCGTCGCCGAAAACTCCTGACGGGGAAGAAGCATGCATGACCTGACGGTCAACAAAGGCTCGTTCGCCAACCGCCACATCGGACCGAACGAGGCCGAAGCTAGCGCAATGCTGAAAGAGCTGGGCTATGCCTCGATCGACAAGCTGATCGACGCCGCCGTTCCGAAGGGCATCCGCGTCAAGAAACCGCTAACGCTGCCTCCCGCTTTGACCGAGTTCGACGCGCTAGCCAAGCTGAAGCGCCTGGCGTCAAAGAACAAGATCTTCAAGTCCTACATCGGCATGGGCTACAGCGGCACGGTCATTCCAGGCGTCATCCAGAGAAACATCCTCGAGAATCCGGGCTGGTACACGCAGTACACGCCTTACCAGGCCGAAATCGCCCAAGGCCGCCTCGAAGCTCTGTTGAACTATCAGACGATGGTCGCCGACCTAACCGGTCTGCCGATCGCCAACGCCTCGCTCCTCGACGAAGCGACCGCTGCCGCGGAAGCGATGACCGTCTGCTACAACTCCCGTCCCAGGGACCACTCGACGGTCTTCTTCATCTCGAAGGACTGCCACCCGCAGTCCATCGCGGTCGTGAAGACCCGGGCTGAGCCTCTCGGCATCGAAGTGGTGGTCGGCGATCACACGAAGATCGCCTTCGACAGCCAGGCGCCGTTCGGCGTGCTGCTCCAGTACCCGACGACGTCGGGCGACGCCCCCAACTACGAGGCCTTCATCAAGAAGGCCCATGACGCCAAGACGATGGTGACCCTCGCGACCGACCTTCTTGCACTGACTTTGCTCAAGTCCCCGGGCGAGCTTGGCGCCGACATCGCCGTGGGCAACGCCCAACGCTTCGGCGTGCCGCTGGGCTATGGCGGGCCGCACGCGGCATTCTTCTCAACCAAAGACGAACACAAACGCAAGATTCCGGGTCGGATCATTGGGATGTCAAAGGACACCACCGGCAAGCCCGCCCTCCGGATGGCACTCCAGACCCGCGAGCAACACATCCGCCGCGACAAGGCGACGAGCAACATCTGCACCTCGCAGGTTCTCCTCGCCATCATGTCGAGCATGTACGCCGTATACCACGGGCCGGAAGGGTTGAAGCACATCGCGCGGCGCGTCCACGCCCTGACCAACGTACTGGCCAAAGGCCTCGTGAAACTCGGCTACGAAGTCCAAAACAGGACCTACTTCGACACGCTCAAGGTCGGACTGAACGGCAAGGACCTCTCCCAGCTGACGCAGGCCGCGGAAGCCAAGAAGATCAACGTCCGCCTGTTCGACGCCAAGACGGTCGGCGTTTCACTCGACGAGACGACGTCGCTGGACGACGTCTCGGAGCTGCTCGACGTCTTTGCGTTGAGTAAAAACCGCTCGTTCCGCATGGAAGAGCTAGCTCCTGACGCCGAACTCAAGTGCGAAGCCGGCCTGGCTCGTACCTCGCCTTTCCTGACGCACCCGGTGTTCAACACCCACCGCTCCGAAACGCAGATGCTCCGTTACATCCGGAAGCTCGAGTCCCGCGACCTTTCGCTGACCCGCTCGATGATCCCGCTCGGCTCCTGCACGATGAAACTCAATGCCACGGCCGAGCTTCAGCCGGTGACCTGGCCCGAATTCGG
>JAYVBB010000730.1:0-5195 GCA_043750715.1 Pseudomonadota bacterium
TCAGAACAAAGTGGTCCGCAAGGTCTTCACCTTGTTCAACCAGGGTTAAGGAGGAAACGATGCTACAGAGTCTCAACCCCACGGTCTTGCCTGTCGTCCCCGCGTTGGTTGACGGCCGTCGCCTCACGGCCGACAAGATTGCGTCCGTCGCCGCGCGCGTCGGGCTGGCGGCAGACGTGATCGTTTCCTTGAAGACGTTCAAGCCTCGTCCGGGCGACGTGATCGCCGTGCGCACGCTCACGGAGAATCCGAAGTACGACCGGCTCGAGCTCACCACGGGCCGCCAGGCACGCCTGAATCTCGACGACGTCGTCATCGGGGTCGTCGGCGCGCGCCGGGCGCTCCGGGGCTACGTCGGCGACGTGCCGTCGGAGCTGGCCGTCGGCGACGAGCTCCACCTCCTCAACATGGGGGGCGTGATCGGCCGCTGCTCGGGCTATCACCAGGAATTCGGACCCGCGATCAAGCTCGAGTACCTCGGGGCGGTCGTCCAGGACGGCCAGCGCCTGAACATCGCCGACTTCAGCCTGAAGCCGGTCAACCCCGCGAGCTTCGACGTGCCGATCATCGCGGTGTGCGGCAGCTCCATGCATTCGGGCAAGACGCGGGCGGCGAGCGAGCTCGTCCGCCGCTTCGTAGCCAAGGGCTACCGCGTCGCCGCGGGCAAGCTGTCCGGCGTCGCCTGCATGAAGGACACCCTCGAGATGCGGGACAACGGCGCCATCGCGACGTTGAGCTTCGCCGACTTAGGCCTGCCTTCGACCGTCGGCATCGACGACCTGGGCTGGGTGGCGCGGTCCGTCATCGGCCACCTCTGCGCCGCCATGCCCGACGTCGTCATCGTCGAGCTCGGCGACGGCCTTTTGGGCGGCTACAACGTCGGCTCGATCCTCGACGAGCCGCTGATTCGTCAGAGCCTGGCGGCGACCGTTTACTGTGCCGGCGACTTCGTCGCGGCCTGGGGAGGAGTCGAGCTGCTGAAGCATCGTCACCTGGTGCCCGACGTGATCTCGGGCTCGGTCACCGACAGCAAGATGGGCACCGACTTCATTCGGCAGGAGCTCGGTCTGCCTGCCGCCAACGCGGTCACCTCCGGCGCGACGCTCTTCTCGATCGTCGAGTCGCGGGTCCTGGCCGCCGCCGAACGGGAGAGCCTCGTTTGAAAACTTCGCTGAGAGTCGCGATCCTCGGGGCCTCGGGGTATGGCGGAGGGGAGCTCCTGCGGCTCCTGCTCGCGCACCCGTACGTCCAGGTCGTGCTCGCGTCGACGAGCGGCGGCGAGGCGAAGCCCATGGCGGCGGCGCACCCGCATCTGCGCGGGCTGACGGACCTGCAACTCGTTGCCCCTCCGCCGGACGCCGGCTCGTGGCCTGACGTCGACGTCGTTTTCCTGGCGCTGCCGCATGGCGCAGCGAAGGAGGCGGTGAAGGCGCTGCCGCCGGCCGCGAAGGTCGTCGATCTGAGCAACGATTTCCGCCTCGCGGCGAACGCCGGCAAATTCGTTTACGGTCTGGCGGAAAACAACGCCGGGTTGCTGGCGGAGGCGACGCACGTCGCCAATCCGGGCTGCTTCGCGACCGCGGCGATCCTCGCCCTGTCGCCACTCGTCAAAGGTGGCATGATCGGTCCGCGCGTCATCATCGACGGCAAGACCGGCTCGACGGGAGCCGGGGCCAAACCGTCGGCAACGACGCACCATTCGTCGCGGGCCAACAGCCTCTTCGCGTACAAGCCGTACGGCCATCAGCACTTGCCGGAGATCAAGGAAGCCCTGGCCGCCCTGAATCCCGACTGGCCAGGCAAGATCGTTTTTCAAGCCCACGCGACGCCGCTCGTTCGCGGGATCTATGCGACGATTTACGCGACGCTGGCTTCCGGCGTGTCGGAGGCGGCAGTTCGCCAGGCGTTTGCCGCGCACTACGGCAAACGGACCTTCGTCCGCCTGCTCGACGAGCCACCGAACGTGAACTGGGTGCGGGGAAGCAACTTCTGCGACCTGGCGCTCGCCGTCGACGGAGACGAGCTCACAGTGTTCGCGGCGCTCGACAATCTAGGCAAAGGCGCGGCCGGACAAGCCGTGCAGAACATGAACCTGATGCACGGCTGGGCGGAAACCACCGGGCTCACCGGCGTGGGAGGGGTGCCATGAGCGCTCTGCTCGAAACCTACAAAAAACTGCCGCTGACGCTCGTCCGAGGCAAAGGCACGTCGGTCTACGACTCGACCGGCCGGCGTTACCTCGACCTTTACGGGGGCCATGCGGTCGCCTCGGTCGGCCACTGCCACCCGAAGCTCGTCCAGGCGATTCAGGAGCAGGCAGAGACGCTGCTCTTCTATTCCAATGTCGTCGGGCTCGAACACCAGGAAGAAGCGGCGGCAGTCCTCGTCCAGGCGTTGCCGGCGGGCCTCGACCAGGTCTTCTTCGTCAACTCGGGCGCCGAGGCGGTCGAGAACGCGCTGAAGATCGCGCGGCGCGCCACTGGCCGGGAGACCGTGCTGTCGTTCGACGGGGGCTTCCACGGCCGTACTCTCGGAGCGCTGAGCGCCACTGGCATCGAGAAGTACCGGGCGAGCGTCGGCGTCGACATCCCGGGCAACGTCTTCGTGCCGTGGGGCGACCTCGCGGGCGTCGCGACCGTGCTGTCGACGACTCCCGTCGCCGCCGTCCTGCTCGAACCGATTCAGAGCCTCGCCGGAGTGAGAACGCAGCCGGCCTCGTTTTACCAGGAGCTCCGGGCCTTGTGCACGGCGCATGGCGCTCTTCTGATCTACGACGAGCTGCAGACTGGCGTCGGCCGTACCGGGACGTTCACCTTCGCGCCCCGCCACGGCGTCACGCCGGATTTGATGACGCTCGGCAAGGGCCTCGGGGGCGGCTTTCCGGTCGCCGCGACCGTGACGTCCAAGGCGGTGGGGGCGACGTTGAAACCGGGCGACCTCGGCACCACGTTCGGCGGCGGCCCGCTCGCGAGCCGCTCCGTTTGGCAGACTCTCCAAATCCTGCTGGGCGAGGGCATCCTCGACAACGCGGCCGTCCGCGGAGCCGAGCTGATCCTGGCGCTCCAGTCCTTTCGGTCCGTCAAGGAAGTCCGCGGCGCGGGCCTCCTCCTCGGCATCGAACTGAAGGACGGCAACGCCGCCCGCTGGCAAGCCGAGCTGCTGAAGGTCGGTGTGATCGTCGGCACCTCCGACGACAAAGCGACGCTGCGGCTGATGCCTCCCTTGACGCTTTCGGAAGGTGATGTGCGCGAGTTCCTCGACGCCTTCGCCGCCGTGGAAGGAGTCCTGTCATGAAATCGATCTCGCTGGCGAAGAGCGCCGCACCATCCCTGGCGTTTCTCAAAGGCCGTTCGTTCCTTTCGACGGGCGACCTGTCGTCGGTCGAGCTCCGCCGCTTTCTCGACGCCGCGCTGGCGGCGAAGCAGGCGGGAGGCAAAGGCCTCGGCCAACCGCTCGCGGGCAAGAGCGTGGGCTTGGTGTTCTTCAACCCGTCGCTGCGGACCCGCGTCTCGATGACGGTCGCGATCCACCAGCTGGGCGGCCTGTCCGTGCCGCTCGAGATCGGCGCCGGCACTTGGGATCTCGAGCACCGGGAAGGCGTCGTCATGGACGGTCTGAAGGTCGAGCACGTGAAGGAGGCGGTGCCTGTCCTCTGCCAGTACGTCGATGCCATCGGCATCCGCTGCTTTCCGGGGCTCAAGAGCCTGGCCGACGACCGGCTGGATCCTGTGCTGCAGGCGTTCGCGAAGTACGCGACGGTGCCGGTGATCAACCTCGAGTCGGCGATGTACCACCCGTGCCAGGCGCTGGCCGACATGCTGACGATCCAGGAAACGTTCGGCGGCTTCCAGGGCCGGAAGGTGTCGCTGGTTTGGGCGAATCACCCGAAGGCGCTGCCGCTCGCCGTCCCGCAGTCGTTCGCGCTGGCGGCGGCGCAGTGCGGCGTCGACCTAACGGTTGCGGCACCCAAGGAATACATGCTCTCCGACGACACGCTGGCGCACCTCGGCGAGACCGCGCTGGCGGCCGGAGGGTCGCTCCAGGCAGTTTACGACCGCGCCGGAGCGTTCGACGGGGCGCAGGTCATCTACGCGAAGAGTTGGTCGAGCCCGCAACTTTACGGCAACACCGAGGCGGATCTGAAGCTTCGGCAGAACTATCGTCATTGGCAAGTGACCGACGCCGAGATGAAGCAAACCGAAGACGGCGTTTTCATGCATTGCTTACCCGTCCGGCGTAATGTCGTAGTGAGCGACGAAGTTCTCGACGGCCCGCAATCGATCGTCGTGCGCCAGGCCGCCAACCGTCTTCATGCCCAGAAAGCCTTACTCGCGGGGATTCTCGGATGAGCGAACGCATCGTAATTAAGCTCGGGGGCGGCATCGTCGACGACCAGGAAGCGCTCGCGGACGTCGCCGAAGAAGTGAAGTCGCTGATGGCGAAGGGCTTCAAGGTCACCGTCGTCCATGGCGGGGGAGCCCGGCTGACCAGCCTGGCCCGGCGCCTCGGCATCGAGACGCCCGTCATCAACGGCCGGCGCGTGACCGACCAGCCGATGCTCGAAGCAGCGAAGATGGCGTTCGCCGGCAGCGTCGGCACCGACCTGGCGGCGGCGTTCCGCGCCCGTGGCGTGCCGGCGGTGGCGATGTCGGGCGTTTCCGCGGGACTGCTGACGGCCCGGCGCCGTCCCCCTCGGCTGGAGCGCGACGCGGCGACGGGGGAAACGAAAGCCGTGGACTTCGGTCTCGTCGGTGACATCCAGGCGGTCGATCCTGCCGTCATCACGACCTTGTCGGACGGCGGCTTCGTGCCGTTGGTCGCGAGCCTGGCGGGGGACGAGTTCGGGACCGTCTACAACGTCAATGCCGACACCATCGCCGCGGCCGTGGCGGCAGCGATTTCCGCAACCCGGCTGATCCTCTTGACTGACGTCGACGGTGTGCGAAGCCGTCGCGACGACCCAGATAGCCGCATCGGAAGCCTTACAGGTGCCGCGCTCGACGACCTTTGCCGCAGCGGCGCCGTCCAAGATGGCATGCTCGCGAAGCTACAGGCGTTGGCGCCGTGCCTCGATGCGGGCGTGACGGTTCACATTGCGTCGTGGGCCGAGGCATCGAAGATCGGTGACTCGCTCGCGGGCTCCGTTCCCGAGTTCGGGACGCTCATAGCGTAGTATTCCCCGGCTCCCCTCTTTG
>JAYVBB010000731.1:0-3385 GCA_043750715.1 Pseudomonadota bacterium
CCGCTACGTTCCGTTCGACGTCCAAGCCGGATCTCGTCGTCCTGCAAGCGAACATGGACGAAGTCGCCACCTTCGTCACCGCGTCGCAAGACGGCGGCATAGAGTTCGGCTTCGACATGACGATCGGCTACGACTTGGATTCAGCCATGGCGATCCGGGAGCGGCTCACGGCATGCCAGACCGCAAGACAATGCCCCGGTCCGCACTGAGCGCCGTTTCAACCCAGCAGTAGCCGCAGGTCGTCCAGACTCAGACTCCGGAGGAGGCTGCTGTCTTCCGTAATGATGGCACTTGCCAGCGTCTTCTTTTTGGCTTGCAGGGCGAGGATCTTTTCTTCGACGGTGTTCCGCGCGATCAACCGGTAGGCGAACACTTTTTTAGTTTGTCCCATACGGTGGGCGCGGGCGATGGCTTGAGCTTCCGCGGCCGGATTCCACCACGGGTCGAGGATGAAGCAATAGTCCGCCGCCGTCAGATTGAGGCCGACGCCGCCGGCTTTCAAGCTGATCAGAAAGAGAGGCACGGCCGGCTTGCTCTGGAACGAGTCGACGGCCGCCTGGCGGTCCCGCGTCTGGCCGTCGAGATACTCGTAGCGAATCCCTTTCTGGTCCAACCGGTCTTTCACGATCGCCAGCAGGCTCGTGAACTGGCTGAAGATCAATGCCTTGTGTCCGCCCTCGATCACGCCGTCGATTTGCTCGAGCAGGGTATCGACTTTGGCGCTCGCTTCGGTCGCGGCGTTGGGATTGATCAGCCCCGGGTGACATGCGGCCTGCCTCAATCTGAGAAGGGCTTCCAGCACCTGGATCTTGATCTGATTGACGCCCTGGGCTTCCGCGGCTTCGGTGAGGTGGAGCTGATAGTGGCGGCGGAGCTCGTCGTAGAGTTTTCTTTGCGTCGGCGAAAGCTCGCAGAAGAGCGTCTGCTCGATCTTCTCCGGCAAGTCTTTCAGGACCTGCTCTTTGGTGCGGCGGAGGATGAACGGCCGCAGGCACCGGGAGAGGAGCCCGGCGGCGCGGCGGTCTTTTTCGGGCGAGTTCCGGCCGATGCCGGCGAGCAGCGCCGGATTCAGCATTCCCGGGTTCAAGAATGCGAAGATCGAGCCGAGCTCGCCCAGGTGATTTTCCACGGGCGTCCCTGTCAGGGCCAGCTTGTGCTCCGACTTTAGGAGCCTCGCGGCCTTGGCTACCTGCGACGATTCGTTCTTGATCGCCTGGGCTTCGTCCAGGATGACGTAGTCGAACTGGACGCCGACCAGCTTCTCGATGTCTCGACGCATGACGCCGTACGTCGTGACGACGACGTCGTGCTCTGTGAGCAGCCCCAACGCCCGCTTGCGATCGAGCGTCGCGAAGTCGAGCATGCGGAGGCCGGGAGTGAACTTCGCCGCTTCACAGATCCAGTTGGCGACCAGGCTCCGCGGCACGACGATCAGCGACGGGCGACGACTGCCGGACGGTTGGCGGGCGCGGTCGAGGAGCAGAGCCAGGACCTGGATGGTCTTGCCGAGTCCCATGTCGTCGTCAAGACAACCTCCGAACCCGAACCGGTTGAGAAAGCGCAGCCAACCCAGGCCTTCGCGCTGGTATTCGCGGAGACTGCCTTGGAATTAGGGGACGGGGTCGCCGGGCTCGACCCCCGCGAACGAACGCAGGTCGGCGCGCAGCTTCGCGAAGTCGCGGTCGACGGTGACGTCCATCTGGCCGGCAAGCAGAGCGTCGAGAAGGGCTCCTTGGCTGCGTCCGAAGCGCACGCCCGATTTCTGCGCGAGCCCGAGTTCGGCCATGTCGGCGAACTGTTGGAGCCACGCTTCAGGAAGCAGGCCGAGCCCGCCGCTATCCAGCCGAATGAAACGGTCGCCGTGACGAAATGCGGCAAGGAGCGACGGCAGCGCCACTTTCTCTTTGCCGAACTGGACACCCGCATCGAGATCGAACCAGTCCATGCCCGAGGAGACTTTGATCTCCATTTTGGATGCGATCTGGAGGCGATGCCCTTCGGCCTCCACCAACCAACCGGACGCGGTCAAACGGTCGGTGAGATCCGCTAGCTGCGCCGAAGGGAACGCCACGTGCGCCTCCTCGCCTTCGGGGGCGGGGGCGATGGCGTCGTAGGTTTCGAGCAGGCTCGAAAATAACCGCTCCTCGGCGCCGAAGTCACGCTGAATCAAGTGACGCCGTTCGCGGTCCGCCCAGTTTTTCGTCGTCTCGTTGCGCAGGACCGTCCGCTCCCCGTAGGCGAAGCCGACGTGCGCCGTCAACACCAGGAGAGTTCTCCCATGGGCCTTGGAGAGGACCAGGAGTTTCGGCTCGGGCACGCCGGTCTGCGTCGTCCAGCCGGTGCCTCCGGGCCAGTCGAGGCGGGGAAAGGCTTCGATGCCCGCGGCGGCGGCTACGAAGTCGTCGAGGTCCTTGGCGAGGATCTGGGCCGCGCCGTTTTCGCGCAGCTGGCGCGCCCACCGCAACTCCTCGTCGGTCAACGGCACCAGGCGCGCGACCGACTCGGCCTGAAGCACCAGACCGCCGGACAAGATTGCTTTCGGAGCGCTGAGCGGCAGCACGTCCTCGTCCCGGCGGATCCGGCCCTCCAGGAGCCAGTCCCCGGGCGCCGTCGGATCCGCCTTCAGCGCCAGCTCGAAGTGCCAGGGCGTGCCGTCCTCGAAGTGCAACGGTGTTTCGTTCGGGAGGGCCGAGGCCACTTCGATTCCCGCGCAGCGCCCGGTCTTCGCGAGCATCCTGAGCACGAGGTCGTAAAGGGCAGGCGGTACCTCGAACAGGCCGACGCGGGAGTTGCCGTAATTTTGCGCTCGCACCGACGGGAGACTGGACGCATTGCCGTCCGCTCCGAATAGCATGCCCATGATCAACCGGTCGGCGCCGTTTTTGAGAGCGCGGGCCTCGTGCCGGTCGAACTTGATCGGCTTCAAATCTCCCCAGGTGCCGTTCGCCCGCTGATCGCGCTGGAACATCTGCAGCGTGAGCTCGCCCCGGTCCTTCGATTCGCCAAAATCGACGCCGTACCAGAGTTCCCTGACGCGACCGGCGTCCGCCTCGCCCTTTACCTCGCGAAAGCTTTCGGACCGCGTGGGCGCCTGCTTGGTGACGCTCCGAAGAAGCTGCTGCCAATCGAAAGGACCTTCTTCGCGTTCGACCGGACGGACGAAGGCGGCGCGCGCCGGCTCCTGGCGCCGGGGTTTGCGCTTCGGAAACGGTTGATCGTCGTCGTAAGTTTCGAACTCCTCGTCCTCGTACACGATCTCGGCCGCCGGACGCTCGACGCCGCCCCACTCCACTGTGATCGCGCCTTGGCGGCCGCCCGTTCCCCAACCCGTTTCGTCAGCCTGGAGGATGGTCGCCCAGATGTGCTTGCACAAATCGCCCTGATC
>JAYVBB010000732.1:0-5119 GCA_043750715.1 Pseudomonadota bacterium
TGAAGCGCAACGGCGAGGCCGCGAAGCTCCTCGACTCCCTGGTCAAGGAATACCCGGACTCCGACCGCGTCAAATACCTCGCGGCATTCGGTCAGGAAAGGATCGAGGCGCCGGAGAAGGCGCTCGCCCTTTATCAGTCCGTGCCCAACGACTCGTCGCTAAAGAAAGATTCCGAGCTGCGATCACTCGTGCTCCTGAAAGACTTGAAGCGCCAGGACCAGGCGCTCGCGCTCGCGGGTCAGATGCAGGCGCGGACCGACATCAATTGGGAGGCGTACGGCGTCATCGCTGGCGTTTACGCCGACTCCGAGCGTTACGAGGACGCGATCAAGGTCCTCGACTCGGGCTTCGCCAAGTTTCCGGAGAAGCCGCGTCTGCTTTTCCTCAAGGGCGTCTATCAGGAGAAGTCCGGCGACCGCGACGCCTGCATCCAGACGATGCTGGAAGTGATCAAGAAAGATCCGGACAACAGCAGCCCCTACAACTATCTCGGCTACCTCTATGCCGAGAAAGGCGAGAAGCTCGACGAAGCGCAGAAGCTGATTTCGAAGGCGCTCGAGCTGAAGCCGAACGACGGCTTTTATCTCGACTCCCTGGGCTGGGTGCACTACCAAAAAGGCGAGTACGACAAGGCGCTGCCGATCCTCGAAAAGGCCGTGAAAATCGAGCCCAAGGAAGGCGTGATCTACGAGCATCTCGCCGACGTCAAAGCCAAGAAGGGCGACAAAAAGTCCGCCAAGGAGCTCTACGAGCAAGCGCTGAAGACCGAGAGCCTGGAAGCCAAAGACAAAGAGCGCATCGAGAAGAAGCTGAAAGAATATGCCGCGGGTGGCAATTGATTCGTTTCCTGGCCGTCGCGCTGTTCCTGGTGGGCTGCCAAACGGTTGCTCCCTCGGGAGACGTCAAGGTCCCCGCGGTTCTCGACCCTCTCTTCATTCCCTGTCAGCCGGGTGACGGCGCCACGACGATGCAAGTCTTCGACGGCGGTCAGTTGCTCGGCTCGGGCGAAGCCGAATGGCTCGCCAAAGCCCCTCAAGTCTGGGACGTCGAAGTCAGCAACGCCGTCGGCCAGACGATGCTGAAGCTCGCGCGACGCACGGGCGGAGTGACCGCCGACGGCAAGCTCGCCGGCAAAGTGCCGAAGCTCAGTGTGAACGGGGACGGATATCTGGAGGTCGACGGCCACCTCGTCGGACTCAAGGCGGACGAGATTCCCTGCCTTCTGAATTTCGGCCTGCCACGTCCCTGGATGACCCAGGTCGCGAACCTCGAGGTTTCCGACCGCCGCACGGTCGTCGACTTCGTCGATGCGGTGCGCACGATGACCGTCACGGCGACCGATCTCGGCGACCGCAACAAAGAGCGGGTCTGCACTGAGCTCACTTGGCGGAGCTTTCTGTGGTTTCACGACACTTTGACGTGGTGCCAGGCGCCGTCAGGCAAACGCGAGGCGACGCTGACGGGCGTCGGCGACTACTCGATCAAGTGGGTCAAACTCGATGACCAGTGATCCAGGGCTATTGCACCTCCTCGAACGCGAGGAGTACCTGACCCGGACCAATCGCATGGTGGTCGAGCGGTTCGTCGAGCGTTGGCAGGTTTCGCCGTTCCACGCCCTACTCATGACGGAGCTCATGTCGGAGCCGGCGTTGGCGAACGCCCTCGCCCGGTCGCTGAAGATCGATTGCCTGCATCACCTGCGCTCGCTCAAGCTCGCCGAAGACACCTTGGATATCATCACGTTCAAGCGCGCCCGCGAGTGGGAATGCGTCGGACTGGTGGGCGCCGGTGGCGAGCTTGACGTCGTCTTCGCCGATCCCACGCGGAAAGACCGGATTGATGAAATCAAACAAGGGCTTAACCGGGGTTTTACCTTGTCCGTCGCGGAACGAACGGATATTGTCAGGGCTGTGGACGAGCTTTATCCTTTGTCCGCGCAACTCCCCAGTCTCTATGGCCAAAGTTCGTTGAAAGGTTGTGAGTGAGCGAGACTCTCCTCAGCGTCGAGAACCTCGTAACGAGTTTCAAGACCGAGCGCGGCACGATTCGCGCCGTCGATGGCATCAGCTTCACCATCGGCAAGGGCCAAACCGTCGGCCTCGTCGGCGAATCGGGATGCGGTAAGAGCGTGACGTCGCTCTCCGTGTTGCGCCTCGTGCAGTCACCGCCCGGATTCATCGAGTCCGGCAAAATCAACTTCGCCGGGAAAGACATCCTTTCGCTGACCGAAGGCGAGATGCGCAAAGTGCGCGGCAACAAGATCTCGATGATCTTCCAGGAACCGATGACCAGCCTGAACCCCGTCTTCACGATCGGGGATCAGATCAGCGAAGTGTTCAAGATCCACCGGGGCTCGAACAAAAAAGAAGCGCGCGAGCAATCGATCGAGATGCTGAAGCTCGTGAAGATTCCGGCGCCGGAGAAGCGCGTCGACGAATACCCGCACCAGCTTTCGGGCGGCATGCGCCAAAGGGTGATGATCGCGATGGCGCTCGCCTGCCGGCCGGAACTCCTGATCGCCGACGAGCCGACCACGGCTCTGGACGTCACGATTCAGGCCCAAATCCTCGATTTGATGGCCAAGCTCCAAGTCGAGCTCAACATGGCGATCCTGCTCATCACTCACGACCTCGGCGTCGTGGCCGAAGTTTGCGACTACGTGATGGTCATGTACGCCGGCAAGATTGCCGAACAGGGTCTCGTCACGGAGATCTTTCGCGAGCCGAAGCATCCTTACACCGTCGGTCTGATGAACAGCATCCCGCGGCTCGGCCACAAGACCGAGTACCTGCCGACGATCGAGGGCCAGGTGCCCAGTCTGGCCAATCTGCCGAAGGGCTGCCGCTTCCAGGCGCGCTGCCCGCATGCTTTCGACAAATGCCGCGCCGTCGAGCCGACGCTCAAGGACGTGGGCAAGGATCACAAAGCCGCTTGCTGGCTGCACGGATAGTAGGACCTGATGTCGACGCCGCTCTTAGAAGTCAAAAATCTCAAGAAGCACTTCCCGATCAAGGGCGGAGTGTTCGGCCGGACGGTCGCCAACGTCTTCGCCGTCGACGACGTCAGTTTCACGATGAAGCACGGCGAGACGCTGGGCCTCGTCGGCGAGTCGGGCTGCGGCAAGTCGACGCTCGGCCGCACGATTCTCCGCCTTTACGAGCCCACCGCCGGCAGCGTGAAGTTCGACGGCGTCGAGCTTTCGACGCTCGGCACCCAGGAGCTCCGCCACAAGCGCCGGGACATGCAGATCATCTTCCAGGATCCTTTCTCGTCGCTCAATCCGCGCATGACGGTCGGCGCGATCCTGGCCGAGCCCTACATCATCCACAAGCTCGGCACGAAAAAAGAGATCGAAGGCAACGTCCGACGCCTGCTCGACACCGTCGGGCTGCCCGCGGAAGCCGAAGGCCGTTACCCGCACGAATTTTCCGGCGGCCAACGCCAACGGATCGGCATCGCCCGCGCGATCGCGCTGAATCCCAAGCTGATCGTCGCCGACGAGCCCGTCTCGGCCCTCGACGTGTCGATCCAGTCGCAGATCCTGAACCTCCTCGTCGACCTTCGGAAGAAGTTCAACCTGTCGTATCTCTTCGTGGCCCATGACCTCGCGGAGATCGAGCACATCAGCGACACGGTCGCCGTGATGTACCTCGGCAAAATCGCGGAGTACGCTAGCGGCGACGACCTCTACGCGAATCCCAAGCATCCCTACACCCGCGCGCTGATTTCCGCGATTCCCGAGCCGACGCTCTTGAAGACGAAAGAGCGCCAGGTGCTGAAGGGCGACGTCCCGAGCCCGATCAATCCGCCTTCGGGATGCTACTTCCATCCGCGTTGCCCTATCGCGACCGAAAAATGCCGGAAGGACGCCCCCGAGCTCCGGAACGTGGGGACGGCGCAGAAGCCTCACCTGGCTGCCTGCCACTATGCCTAAGGCAAGCGGGTTGCTGCTGGTCTGCATGACGGGCGGCGGCACGGCGGGGCACGTGACGCCTCATTTCGCGCTGCTTCCCGGAATCAAGCAGCGGGGTTGGCGCGCGTATTACATCGGCTCGAACGGGCTCGAGCGGCCGCTCGTCGAAGCCCAGGGCATCGACTTCAAAGCGGTCGCGACGGGCAAGCTTCGTCGCTACTTCTCGTTCCAGAACTTCTTCGACCTGTTCAAGGTCGGCGTCGGCATGATCCAGGCCTTCTTCATCCTGCTGTTCAAACGGCCCAGCGTCGTCTTCAGCAAGGGCGGCTTCGTCGCCGTGCCAGTGGCCTGGGCGGCCTGGCTGCTTCGGATTCCCGTCGTATCGCACGAGTCGGACGTGACTCCCGGGTTGGCCAATCGCCTGATCGCGCCGTTCTGCCTGAAGATCTGCTACACCTTCCCGGAGACCAAAAAGTACCTGCCCAGCAAGCACGCTGAGCACGTCGGCACGCCCATCCGCGCCGAGCTCTTCGAAGGTAGTCCGGGCGCCGGAGCCAAGTTCGCGGGCTTCGACCCCGCGGAGAAATTGCCGACCTTTCTGGTGATGGGCGGCAGCCAGGGAGCGCAACGGATCAACGAAGCGCTGAAGGAAATCCTGCCCGAGCTCCTCCAGTCCTCGCGCGTGATCCACATCCACGGCAAGGGCAAAAGCATCAATTTTTCCCACCCCCGCTACCGGGGTTACGAGTTCGTCACGGGGGAGCTCAAAGACCTCTTCGCCTTGGCCGACGTCGTCATCAGCCGCGCCGGAGCCAACTCCATCTTCGAATTCCTGGCTCTGAAAAAGCCGATGCTGCTCATTCCTTTGGAGCAGGGGAGCCGCGGCGACCAGGTGATCAACGCCGAATCGTTCGCCGAAAAAGGCTGGGCCCGGATTCTCCGCGAGCGCGACCTGAATGCAGCGAGCCTCAGGACCGCGCTCGAAGAGTTGCGGCGCGACGCGCCCGCCATCCGCGAAAAACAGGCGCAGTTCAACGGCAAGGACGCCGCCGACAAGATTCTGAACGTGCTTGCCGAGGCCGCCCGCCCATGACGTTGGCAACCGCGCTGAACGGCATCCGGGTCCTCGACGCCTCGCGCGTTCTGGCCGGTCCGTTTGCGGCGCAGGTGCTCGCGGACCTCGGCGCCGACGTCATCAAGATCGAG
>JAYVBB010000733.1:0-5077 GCA_043750715.1 Pseudomonadota bacterium
CTCGCTCGGAGGCGCGCAGTCAATGCTCGAATCCCGCATTACGCGCCTCGGGGTTCAATGCCCGCATGATCGCCTGTCCAGGCTGCGCCTTCATCGGCAGCGTCTCGAAGTTCGCGCCGTGTGGCACCGGACTCGAGGTGGCCGGACCGAATCAACGCTTTGCCGTCATCGATTCGGACTTCGCCAACAACGGTGTCCATTCCGTGGTGGACGCCTGGGCCGACGGCCTGACGGTACACCAGGTCACAGAGGGAATTTTTCGGGGCAACCGCTTTCACAATAATACCGACGTCGACCTGATTTTTGGCGGCTGCCAGTCGTGTGCCATCGAAGACAACCGGGTTACCCATGACGGAAGCTATGCCTCAGGAGCCTTTGCGGCAATCATGGTCCAAGCTTTCACGACTACCACGGATGGGCGCTACGATGACTCCGTGATTCGCCGCAATGAAGTCAACTGCGGTGAGAAGCAGGCCTGCGGCTACGGACTTTACGTCGGCTCGCGCTCCTGGTACGAGGCCAGCCGAATCGTCAACGGCACGGTCAGCGACAATACCGTATCCCACACTCAGGGTGGAATCGTCATCGGCCGGGACGTCACGGGCACGGTCATCGGTGACAACGACGCAGGTCCGACGAATGGTCAGGTGACCTGCAATACCATTCAAGAGGGCTTTCGACCCTATCATGCGTTGACCGTGGAGACCGGGTCGGAGGCTCAGTTCACGGGCAGCCGAGTTCCCCGCGCAATGTATGTCGAGGTTCTCTATAACGTCGGCACGATCCCGAACTCCGCGCCTGGTTGCAAGGCCGTTCCCGGTGCCTCCGCGGGCGACGCAGCCGCACCGTTGCAGTGCACGGAGCCCAATTACAAATGGATTCCGGAACGCCCTGGGCAGTGCACACCCTCATGCGGCCAGGCCGTGGTCGATGCTGGCGCGACCAACCCGAGGCAGATGGCCTCTGCCGAGACTTGCTCCCAAGCGGGCGGCACGCCTCTCGAGTCCTGGGAACAGTTCACAGGCAGCGTATATTGCTGCGCCTCGAAGGCCATTGCGGCATCCGCGGCGCCAGAGCAGCCGACGACTGCAGTAAGTGACTGCCCGGGGCCGAACCGCGCCATGGTCGTCAATCGCCATGCCGGCGGCCAGACTCAGTGCGTCCCATCGTGCGGCCAGGCGGCCGTCGACGCCGGCAGGCAAGGCGCGCAGCTGTTGGCCCCCAATCGAGCCAATCCGCAAGTGGCGGCAGACGTCGCTAACATGTGCCCGTTGAGCAATATGGATTATCTCTTCAGTTACGAAGAGGTAACGCAAGGCTCCGTCTGCTGCGTCAGTCCCTAAGGTCAGAGGCTCGCCGCCTTCAGGATTTTGTGAACGCTGCCCACGCTTAGCTCCAAGCGCTCGGCGATGACTTTGTAAGAGTGGCCAAGGGCCTTTAGCTCTTTGGCCTCGCGCTCTTTTTCGGGGGAAATTTTGACCGGCGCGCCTAGTCGCACTCCCCTCTTCCGCGCCGCGTCGAGTCCCGCGCGCACGCGCGCCACGATAGTGTCGCGCTCGATCTCCGCGATTTCGGCGAAGGCCGCCAGCATCGTGCGGCGGAACGGGTTCTCGTGGCCGAGGTTCAACACCGGCTGCGTCACCGAAATGAACGCGACGCCGGCTTCGTCGAGGTTCAACAACAGTCTGATTGCCGTGGTCGCGTTCCTCGAAAAACGGTCGAGGCGGTAGACGATGATCGTATCCACTGCTTTTTTGTTTGCAGCCTCGAGCAGCGCCTGAAATCCGGGCCGGTTCACGGTTTTTCCCGAGATGCCTTCGTCTTTGAAGACCGTGACGGTCTTCGGGCGCTTTTCTGCCGGCAAATCGAGCAGCCACTTCTCGACGGTGTTCTTTTGGCTATCGAGGTCCTGTTTGTCCGTCGACACCCTGTAATAGATCGCCACCCTTTGCATCGCGTCCTTGCTCCGCTTTTATGTTCACTTCTTCAGCATCAGAGCGGTCCTCAGCGCCCAGCCCGTCCTGGGCTGTTTGGGGCCGTTCATTAATCACCCTGAATTCATCATAACACCTTGATATTATTAGTCAAATGATTGTTTTCGAATTTGTTCATTATACACCTGTTTTTTGAACGGGTATTTCTTTGATTATAGGGCAACCCCCGATTTTCACAAAATAGCGGTAAAAATAGGGGTAAAATGCACATTCAGCAGGCAGCAACGACGGCAAAAGTGGTGGTGTTGAATTGCTTTTATACAACAACGCCGATTTTGATGGTGTGTTGATATGCCGCGAACGGTCATATCGCGCAGGGACGAGGGGAAGGGGGTAGGTGGCGACGAGGCGTAAATTCGTCCGTTTCGAAGCTGTAGTTGTGCCCATTTGTTGCACATTTTAACGAAGCGGGGCGAAGGCCGCCTCCTGATCAGGCCGAGCGCCGCTCCCGCGCAATGAAGCGTTGGATGGCTTCCCGGAGATGCGAAATCGCGGCTTTCCGCTGATCCGCGTTCAGGTTCTTGATCAGGCAACCGTGGATGAAGCCGTCGCCGTGGGGGCGCGCCCAGCGCACTTCGAGCACGAGCGTCGCCAGGCCGGAGGTTTCCAGGCGTTCACCCAGCCAGCCGTCCTCGGTGTCCATACGGAAGGAGATCGTCACGTCCTTGGCGTAGTATTCGGGCAATTTGATCGTGAAGCCGTCGCCGGAGAAGTTGATCATCTCGCCGTCGCCGTAGTTCGTCGTGACGCGGATCAGGCCGGGGTAGGGTACTGGATTCCGGACGTCGTTCCGCTCGATGCCGATGAACTGGCGGTAGGCCTCGTCGCCTTCGATGAGCAGCTGCGGCTCGACGTGGAAGGCGTCGAGCTCGTAGGCTTCGACCAGGCTGTCGTGGTGCTTGATGCGGATGTGGCGGCGGCGGAGCTCGAAGTCGATGCCGGCCAATCCCGCGACCAGATCCCGGGTCGACGCGCCCAGCATGACCATGTGACGGTCGCAGGCCGCCTCGAGGCGCTGCGCGAAGTTCACGCCTTTGCCGATTACCGTCAGGTCGGTGCGCTCGGTGTCGCCGAGGTTGCCGAGGTAGACGCCGGTGGTGTTGATGCCGATCCGGAGCGGGAACACGGCCTGGTTCGTCTTTTGGGCTTTGAGCATGCGCTTCAGGTTGTCGCGCTGGATCTTCGCGGCGCAGGCCGCCGCGGCGCGGGCGTGGACGTCCGCCGAGTGGCCCTGGCCGAGGAAGTCGTAACCGAACACGCAGAGCATGCCGTCGCCCATGGTCCGGTCGACGACGCCGCCGTGATCATGGACCGCTTTACGCAGCTGGTCGACGAGGCTCTTGAGGCTCGAGAAGGCTTCCTTGGGGGTCTGCTTCTCGGCGGCTCGTGAGAACCCGACGATGTCGATGAACATGATGGTGACGATCTGTTCGGTCGCCTCGAGGTGCGCAAGGCCCTTGCTGCCGAGGCGTTGCAAGGTTTCCGGCGAGAGGATGCCCTGGAGGTCGTGACGCAGCAGCGCGGCTTTTTGCTCGGCCAGACGAACGAGCTCATGGTTGCAGACGAAGCCAGTGATCAAAAGGCCGGCGACCGGCAGAACCCATGGCACGATGGTGTGGAAGGCGAGGAAGCAGGCGACGGAAACGCCGCAGGAGAGGAAGCCAACGCCGGTCAGGACGTAGGGGAAGCTCCGGCGTTGGTGGGCCAGCGCCAGTCCCGCGCCGAGCAGGCTCAGCAAGGCAATCAGGGCCGTGCCGGCGGGAAGCCTTCCCAGCCAGTCACCGGTGACCGCGCTGTTGATCAAAGCCACGTGCACGAACGAAAGCGGGATGCGCCCCGCCTGCGTCTCGGCGAAATCGATCGAGCCGACGTGCAGGTTGGGCAGGATGATGACCGTGTCGCCTTCCTGGACGCCGGGAACCAATACGCTGTTCTTCGCGCTCCCGAGGAGCTCAGACAGGCTCGCGATGCGGGAGCGGATGGTCTCGGAGCTGATGAAGTTGACGGGAAGCTGGCCGTAGCTGTCGACCGGTACCTCGAAGCCGCCGAGGTGGAGGCTGCCGTCGTGGATTTCCGGCTCGCCGCCGGCGAACAGCGTCCAGTGCGGGAGGAACAGCGTCGAGCCGGCGTTCAGTAGGGGTTCGATGCCGCCTTCCGCGTAGCCGAAGTCGTGGCCGATCTGGGAAAAGACCGGTGCGATCTGCGCATCCGGGCCGTACACGTAACGGGCGTTGTCCGGGAGCCAGCCCGGAGGCATTCGCTGGTGGCGCGGATCGTTGGCGAGGAGACGGCTGAGGCTCACGGCGCGTTTTTCGACGGCGAGTTCGCGGGTTCCGGCCAGGCGTCCTTCCTGGGCGATCGCCTTCGCGACGACCGGTATGCCAGCAGCTTTGACCGACTCGACGAATTCCTTGGCGGCGTCCGCGGCGTAGGGGTGCGCAAAGGCGAGGTCGAGCATGATGCGTTTGGGGCGGGCTTTGGCCAGCTGCCGGATGACTTCACTCCAAACGGCGAGGCTCGGCTCGGTCTGGCCGAGCTGCGTCACAGTCCGGTCGTCGACGGCGAAGATGCGGATCTGCGGTGAGAGCTGCGGAGCGAGACCAAAGGCCGCGCGGATTTTGAAGTGCAGCGGCTCGGCGACGGTCGTTTCGAGTGCCCGTTCGCCGCCCAAAAGGCCGATCACCCCGAGGACGAACGCGACGATGCCCGCCGTGAAGAGCGCGCGCCGGGGCCCGAGTTTCAGAGTGCCGGTTGCGGGTGCGGATTTGGGGTCGGTCATCAGCCTTGGTTTCGGTTGATCCAAGCGAAATTCAAGGCGTTTGCCGTCCCCACGGAGCCTCCGGACTTGGTCAAGAAAAACCAGTGGATTTCAAACTTTTTAAAAAATATGAGTTTAAGTCTTTAGAATCAGCGACCAAGACCGATAGCAGTTCCATGTCCTCCTTGGTCAAAAACTGGCTCCTCTCGACGCTGCTTTTTCTCGGCGCGACGCCTCATGCGCACGCCTCCGGTGGCTATACCGCGAGTCTCATCAGCGGCGAATTGCTGGTCGAGGAAATCGAATAAGGCTAAACTGACGTCAT
>JAYVBB010000734.1:0-2911 GCA_043750715.1 Pseudomonadota bacterium
GGCGATCTCGACCGCCATCCGGAGCCGCGGCCCTGCGGGCGGCTCCAGACGGCGATCTCGATCATTCGGGCGGATATTCTGTATTGAGAGGCGGGGAACTTGCAGCAGCGTCGGCGGGACAGCAAGTCGCCAGCCAACGCTGCGCGTTGGCACGCGAGTTTGCTCTTGTCCCGGCGAGCCAACCAATTGCAGAGGAATTGCGATGTTAGTGAGACAAGTCCAGGAAATCCAAAGTCTCAACGCTGGAACAATGACTTAGCTGGACAAGGGGACTTGTCCCAAATCACAACGTTCAGCGTGAACGTTGAATTTCCAGACAAGGTCCTTCTTCGAAGAAGGAGCGCCCGGCCGTCAGCAATCTCGCTTGTCAACGCGCAGCGTTGGCTGGCGGCTTGCCGGCCGACCTCCGCTGCCACGATTTCCCCACCTCTCAATACAAAATATGCGCTCGAATGATCGAGATCGCCGTCTGGAGCCGCCCGCAGGGACGCGGCTCCAGATGGCGGTCGAGATCGCCGGTGGTGAGCTCCCGCCGGAGGCACCTTTCACTCAGCGCGGCGCAGCCGAGCCCCTACTAGCGCGCCGAAGGCGCCCCCCTCAGATCGTATTGCACTGCATCGTCTCGCCGATAGACTTGCTGCCGTCGGCGGCGGTGACCATGCGGCGAAGGTTCATCATGTTGGTGCCGAGGGTGTTGCCGCGGAGCTCGAGCCCCTTGTACTTGTCCTTTTGGCCGCTGCTGGTGACGGTCAGCACGGCGTCGGCGTCGGTCTGGCCGCGGGTGATCTTGACGTCGCCCTTCATCCAGACGCTTTCCCGGGCGCCGGTCGGGTCGAACACGTCGAGCGAGAAGGCCGCTTCCGAGATTTCGATCTTCCAGCTGAATTCGTTGGCGTCCCGGCAGAGCCAGTCGTCGACGACCATGTCCTTGTTCGGATCCTCGCCGTCTTTCCCTCCTCCGTCGGAAGGTCCCGTGCCGCGCACGAGACGGATGGTGATGCGCTCGTTGTGGAGCTCCAGCGCGTCGCCGACCAGGTCGTAGTCCATGTCGGTGCTGGAATTAGGACTGCCGATCGTCGACAGATTCGATTCCTTGATGTCGAGCAGCAGACTCTTGCCTTGGAAGTCGTGATAGATGCCTGACACGGCGACCTTGTCGAGGGCCGGCAGCTTGATCGTGAACTCGCCGGTGCGCGTTTCCGTTTCTTTGAACGTTGCCTCTGCGCTCGTCTCGCGCAGCGCGGTGGCGTCGTCGGTTTCCTTGGCCTTGGCCTTGTAGTTGCCCTTCCAGTCGCCCGTCAGCCAGGAGCCGCCTTCCGTGGCGTCTCCGCTACTTCCTGGTCCGCCTCCGCCCACGGCGCCTTCCCCTGCGCCGCAGGCGCAAAGGGACGTCAACGCAACGGAAATGGCGAGTCTTAGCATTCCTGACAAGAATGGCTTGGTCATGTCCTGCTCCGAGGCGGGTGATCAAGCCATTATAGCACTTACTGGGGTGTCGCGATGCAGATCGTCGCGTTGGTCGTGCACTTGGTCAAAGCCTGCATGAGAGGGCGCTGGCGGGAACGCTCCGCTTCGCACTGCGAGCGAGCCGACTGCTCGGCCATGCCCTTGGCTTGGGTGTGGTTGGCGCCCGTGCCGGCGGCGTTGAACACTTTGATGTTCGAGCCCCACTGCGACTCCAGCACGACCTGGCAGCTGCCGACCCAGTTCGTGCTGGTGGAGCAGCGTTTCCACGCGATGCCGTACTGGTGGCTGACTTCGCCGTCGAGCGAGTCCATCGTGACGAGAGCCTTGCGGCCTTCGCCTTTGATTTCCGTCGAGATGCTGATCACGGTCGACGAAGTCGAGCACGATAACCACGGCAGGGCGTCGAGCGGAACGTTGGCGCGTTGTTGATAGTCGCCCGCGCGCGGGCCATCCATCGACGTGTTGGCGATGCGGACCTCGTCATTGCCGATTTTGTACCAGGAGCGTAGGCGCGCGTGCGAAGCACGGTCGAGCTCGACGTAGCCGCGGTAGTCGACGCTGAACAGCGTGTAAGTCCAGCCTTGCGGTACGTGCAGCTGGAGGTTCACCTGGCAGGATTTCTTCACGTCCCGGCCGTTGTTCGACGGCGTGTCGACATTGAAGTCGGAGAATAGGAAAGTGATCGCCTTCGCATCCGGGGAGAGGTTGTCGGCGACCGTACCTGCTGGGCAGCCCGAACCGCCGTACGTCATGTTCTCGACGTAGACTTCCCCCGGATTCGGTTGATTCTGGGCAAAGGCCGGCAGCGCGAACGTTGCGGTCACCAGAGTGGCGAAGGCGAGGCGGAAGGTCATTTGGGGTTCCCCGGGGTTGAGCTCTGAATTGAGCCTAAATTGACGCAGTGCGAGAGACGTGCCAGACGAAGCAACGCAATAAGGTCAGTCGTTCCGGGGGCGTTGAACCTCCGGAAAACTGCTACTGGTCTCTTTTCTAAACCGCTTGGGCCCCGAGGGTTTGGGCCTAGAGGGGAGTGTAAGGCTCGAAGAACTGATTCATGCCCGCGGTCACGCCCTGCGTCCTGCTGCCGTCGATGCTCCAAGCGTAATCGAGGCGAAAGAGCATGCGGTAGATTTGCGGGACGGCGAAGCGAAGGCCAAATCCCGTCGAGGCGCGCACGTCCTTTCCCGCCTCCTGCCAGGTCAATCCCGCGCCGCCGGCGTCGACGAACGTCGCCGTCTGAAACCACAAATACTTCGTCTTGAAGGAAAGGTGACGGAGCTCGGCGTTGAGGTACGCCGCATGGGTGCCGTAGATCGCCCCGTCGGGAAGGCCCCTGATCGAATCGAGGCCGCCGAGAAAGTACTGGCCGTGCAGGGAATTGCTCGTCGCCTGGCCAGCGACCAGGTGGGCGCCGAGGTTCAGCGATCGGCCAAGCAAGCGGTAA
>JAYVBB010000735.1:0-3158 GCA_043750715.1 Pseudomonadota bacterium
CGGCCAGGAAGGATCGAAGCAGGCCGGAGCCGCCAGAATCCCCGCGGCCAACGCCGCCGTCCGGAAAAGGCTCCGCATCGTGCTCATGAATCCGCTCCCTCGTTCACAAAGGCAAACTGTACAGAACGCCGGCCTTGCGGTCGGCGGAATAGAAGACGTCGAAGCCCTGCTGGACGGAGGCGTTGCCGTGACGTTCCATAGCACCGGCGACGATCATGTAGATCGCTCCCCCCATTCCGGCGGTAAAGCCGACGGCAAGCGGCGCCCATGTCGCCATATACTGCTTGCGTTGCCTGTGACAGGTCTCCCGGTCGTCGGCCAGGTTCCGGCCCTCGGCCGTGTCGTCTTCTTTGTCCTTGTACCGATTGCAGTCGTAGTCGGCTGCGCTCTGATAAACGATCACGGACGTCAGCGCAGCGATCGCGAAGATCGGCGTGAAGACGATGCCGACGACCATTCTTCCGGTGCCCGGCTTGGCGGCCACGGGAGTCGCCGCGAGCGCGGCGGCCTCCGGACGATACGGATCGTGGGCTTCCGTAGCCTGGACGGGCGCGGTGAACGACGTGCCCGAAAGCAATGCGGCAATGACGAAACGAATCTGCATCCGCCCAAGGTACGGTCCATGCGGGGGCGCGGCAAGCTCAAAACTTGACGACCGGAGGCGTGCCTCCGATCGTCAAGAAATTGCTAAATAACTGACTTCAAATCGCTTTCAGGCGATCATTGACGGCGCGGCGGCGTCTCGTCCGGACCCAACCGGTCGATGAACGAGTCGAGCTCCAGCTCGGCTTTGTCCTTAGCCAGACCGTAATGCTGCTGCAGCTTGCCGAGAAGGCGGTCCTTCTTGCCGGCGATCTGCTCGTAGTCGTCGTCGGTGAGCTTGCCCCATTTTTCGCGGACCTGGCCTTTGAGGTCCTTCCACTTGCCTTCGACGTTTTCCAAGTTCATGCGTTTCTCCAAAAGTGAGTGGTGAAGCGAAAACGAGACAACGGTGTCTCGCATTTCCTCATTGTTGCCGGTGGACCTGCACCATCGCCTCGTTCGTCTTGACGAAAGGCAGGACGAACGGAGCGTCGTATTGGGCCCACCATACGGGCGAAGCGGCGCGGTAGACCGGGTGCTTTTCGAGCCAGAACTCGAGCTCGCGGGCGGCCGCGTGCATCTTGGCCTCGGTATTGGTTCCGGAAAACGTCCGCACGGCTACGACCCGTGAAGGGATCAGCTCCAGGCTCACGGTGCCATCGGTGGGACGCGGCACGGGCGCCGTCAGGAACTTGGCTGGCAGCGCGAAAGCCATCGTCCAGCCTGCCTCTCCCGGCTCGAGGAAGACCGGCGACGTCATGGAGATCTGCCGCTCCTCGGCGTTGTCGCCGAAGATGAAGCTGGCCAGACGCTTGAAGGCCGGCTCGCGGAACGCGTCGAAGTCCCCGGCGACCGTCGTCTTGGCGACGCGGATCGGATCGTAGCCTCGGATCTCGATGCCGCGGAGCGTTTCGACGACCTGGTAGCACGGCTCTTCGTTGACACGTATGCCGACGAATTCGGGAATCGACTTTAATTTCTCGGTGGTCGGAATCTGCACTGGTTACCTCCTGGGGAGATTCGAACGTTTCCTTGCAACCTTCGCACCAAAGACGTGTATTGAATTGGCTACACGTCAGCTCTGGCTACTTTGCGGCCCCATGCGATGACGGAAAGCGACACGCGTGGTCAGCGGCCAGGGCTGCCGCGAACCTGGTAAATTCGCTCGCCGAGGACTTCTAGCGCAGGTACCATCGGCGGTTACCTGCGAGGAAACCATGAGCCGATTCAAGACCTTGCTACCCGTAACCTTGACCTTGGCGGGCGCTTTGGCGGCCTGCGGCACGAGCGACGCTCCGCGCGGCAACCCGCTGACCGCGACGCTCGACTACATCCGCGCGCACGGCTTTCCGACGCTGGCGGACCTGAAGCCAGCCTTGCCTTCCCCGCTGGCGCGTCTGGCGGGCGTCGAGACCGACGGCACGGGTCTCCCTGCCGTACCGGACGACCTCGGCGGCGCGACGTTCGGCGATAGCGTCTCGGCGATCAACGGCGTTCTGGGAGAAGCCCGCGAACTTTCGACGCAGGGGTTCTCCGAGGCTCGGCGCCTCGAAGCGGTGCTGGATAACCTCGCCTCCCCCATTTACGACATGCTGGGACGTGTCGACCTGTTCGGCGGCCTGGGCACGGTCGGCGGCGGCTCGATGCTGGAAGGATCCGGCGGCGGCCTGTCGGCGGCCAGCGTCTTCGACGACCTGTCCAAAGTGCTGACTTATGCGATCGACACCGGTGGCAAGGACGGCATGCCGTCGTTCGTCGTCCTGGCGGGCGACGCGGCGACGGGACAGATCGACATCAGCGGTCTGTGGCCGGAAGCGGGCAATTTCCAAACGGGCTTTCGTGCCAAGGTCCGGCTTTCGGCGCTCGACGACCTCGACGTCGACCTGACGCTGGCGCCGGGACGGATCGCGGGTCTGGTCACGTCGTGGGAGAAGCAAAGCTGCGCCGACGACCTCTGGCAGGTCGGAATCCAGGCTCTGCCGGGGGGCGAGCGCGCCCTGAAAGTGCAGTCACATGAATGCCCGGGCGCGCGCAACGCGCTATCGACGCTGGCGCTCTCGAGCCTCGCCGACGGGACCTGGGGCCTGCAGGGCGGCTTCGCTCAAAGCTACGACGACGCCGACGTCGACACGCTGCGCGGCTTTCTCGGAGCGCGCCAGGGCTTCGTCGTGCAAGCCGCGGCCCCGCAAGGGCTCGACCGCCTCGCCGCCGCCGCCGCGATCCTCGGCGAATCCGACTTCGCCGCGCCGACGCAGGAAAAAATCGATCAGTTCGGCGTCGGCCAGCTGGTCGCGCGCTACTTCCAGGCGAAGTACTTCGACCCCCGCCGAAAAAAGGCGAAGAGCGGCACCATTCTGACCAACTACGACAACGTCGCCTACTGGACGTGCTACGCCGACGTCATCTCCGATGCGGTGGAAGACGAAGTACCGACGGCCAAGGACCTCTGCAAAGGCAACGTCGTCGACGTCGACGACGCGCTGTCTGCCCTCACCTCCCTGCACAAGGCCATCAAGGGGGAATCCTTCGTCCCGAGCGACGTCAAGAAGACGGTGCAGGCCCTGGTCGACATCCTG
>JAYVBB010000736.1:0-1649 GCA_043750715.1 Pseudomonadota bacterium
CGCTCCTTCTGCTAGGCAGGAGCGCGTGCCCGACGCGCCTGACGCTGAGAATTCGATCACCGTTGACGCGATGCTGGCCGAGATTCTTAAAAAAAACCCGGAGCTGAGGTTTTACGAGGCGGAAATAGAAGCCGCCAAAGGAGCCCGGCGAACCGCGGGTCTTTGGGCCAATCCCGAAGCCGGCGGCTCCATCGGCCAAAAGAAAGTTTGGAACGAAGACGAAGAACTGACCGGCAAGGGACGAGCCGGCGATATTTCGGTCACCCAGACATTTGAATGGCCTGGACGAATCGGCCTTCGCCGCGCCATAGCGGACCGCGACGTTGATTTAGCCAAGCTCGGCCTGGAGCAATTCCGGGCAACTCTTGCGGCGAGGGCAAGGGTCGCTGCCTATGAGTTCTACGCGGCGCGTGAAGTTGCCGCCGCTGCCCGCGAAGTAGCCGACCACTTCCAATCTCTACGCCAGATTCTTCTGGAACGCGATCCGGCAGGACTTACGCCGCTTCTTGAGACGCGCGTCATTGAAGCAATGGATCTCAACACACAGCGCAGGGCGAGTAAAGCGCTGCTTGCCGCCAAGACCGCACAATTTGATTTGAATCGTTTGCGCGGCGAAGCACCCGACAGCTCGATTTCGTTGACCCAACCGCGATTCGTGTTCACGCCGCCCGAGGATTCAAAATCGTTTCTTGATCTCGCTCGTTCGAACGATTTTGAGGTACGCATGCGAGAGGCGGATCTCGCAAGAAGCAAGTCAGTAAAGGGTTTGGCGGAGAACGAGCGCTTGCCTGCGGTTTCGGTTGGACCCTCCTTTTCCCAGGAGCGGGCGGGAGAGCGCGAACGCGTGATGGCCGTAGCGGTATCCATGCCGCTTCCTATTTGGAATCAAAATCAGGGACAAATTCAGGAGGCCAAAGCGCGCCTCGTCCAGGCGGAGACGTTGCTCGAGATCGCACGGCGGGACGCGGACAGCCGTCTTTTGGAAACGGTGACTCTTTATGAAGCCAAATTGAAGGAAATGGCTCAGTGGAGGCCGGACTCTATCCAGCATTTCAAAGACGCGGCGGAGCTTGCTGACCGGCATTACCGGTTGGGAGCCGTGCCTGTAAGCGTGTACGTCGACCTGCAGACGCAGTATCTCGATGCAATTGAAGGGCTGCATGATACGCGAAAAGAAGCACTCGATGCCGCGACCCGTCTTGAGATTCTGACCGGGAAGCGTCTCTCTTTGGTTCGCGAGGAAAAATGAGCCCTTTATTCCGAAGCCTCATAATTCTTTTTTCGCTGCTAGCCGCCTTTTCGCTCCCGCTTGAAAATGCTTTCTGTGAGGAGTCTCCTTCCGGCGCGTCCTTCGAAGCCGGTAAAGGGGTCATCGTGGCCGACGAAACTAAAAAAATCCTCGGCATCGAGGTCGTCGACGTCGTTGAAGAGGAGCTTCCTCAGGTGATCCAGTTCGACGTCCAGGTTTTCGGGGAGAAGCACCGCTTCGCGCACGAGGACGTCAATCATTCGGGCTGCGAAATTCATGGATCGGGCCTCGTGCCGCCGGACCGCGCAGCCCCGATACAGGCGAAGCAGCCGGTGACGCTCGTTACCGCCGCGAATGAGAAGTTGGACGGTTTCGTCGTGGCTGTCAAAAAGGTCGTGGC
>JAYVBB010000737.1:0-2183 GCA_043750715.1 Pseudomonadota bacterium
CGGCATTCGTCTCTGCGAGAAGGCGCGCCCGAAGCTCCTTCCATACGTCATGTCGGAGGGCCTGAAGAGGGCCAACGACACGACCGAGGAGATCGAGCACGCGCTCGACACGGCGACGCTGACGGCCATCCCGAAGCTCACCAAGATTTTACCGTTCCTCGGCACGACGGCGAACGTCGCGACGCTGCTCGGACTTCTCGGTACGCTGTTCGGCCTGATGAGGTCGTTCGCCGCATCCGCGAAGCTTACGGGCTCCGCGAAGTCGACGGCGCTCGCGGCCGGTATCTCCGAAGCCTTGACGGCGACGTCGTTCGGTCTCGGTACCGCTCTGATGTGCCTGCTCTCCTACGGTGTTTTGGTCATGAAACAGACGGCCATCGTCGACGACATCAACCGCAACGGCGCCCGTCTCATCGACTTGCTCTACACGCGCAAAATGAAGATCAAAGGCGGCGGTTCTTCCGTCTCGCAGCCGGCGGCCGACTGAGCCCGACTTTAGACCGAGCATGAGGCCAGGGTGAACAAGAAGCAAAAGCGCAAGAAACGCCGGAAGATTCCGTATCGCGACATCAGCTTGAACGTCATGCCGTTCATCGACGTGTTTTCCCTGTTGAACACGTTCCTGCTGATGTCCGCGGTGTTCCTTTCGGTCGGCATCATCGAAGTCCAGATCCCATTCCTGACGTCTGCGCCGCCGGAAAAGAAGGACGACGAGAAGTACTGCGACGTCAAAGTCGACATGGAAAAAGAGAAGATCGAGGCGACGGCGACCGACTGCAAAGGCGTCGACCCCAAGAAAGAGTTCAAGGTCACGAAGGAAGACATCGCGGCCCTGCATAAATTCCTGGTCGACGTCCGCCGCAGCAACGAAGACACCGACAAGATCGCCTTCTTCACCGAAGACGACGTGCTCTGGAAAGACATCGCCCACGTGCTCGACGCCATCAAGGTCCGCCAGGCGGGAGACCCGGTTTTCAAGACGAAAACCGGCACCGCGGTCGAACAAGCGATCGCGGCCGAGTTCCTGTTTCCGAAAGTCGTCATGTCGAGCGTGATGCTCTAAGCGGTTGGTCAGAGGAGAGGAAGCGAAATGGCTTCGGTATCATCGGAATCAAAGGACGAGTTAGAGCTAAATTTGATGCCGATGCTCGACATCTTCAGCATTCTCATCACCTTTTTGCTCATGAGCTACTCGACCGATCCCGTGAGTTACGACATAAACGCCGGAACGGAGCTGCCTGAGTCGATTACGCTGGCGTCCCTGGACGAGCTGCCGGCCATCAAGGTGTCCAAGACGGAGATCTTCGTGAACGACCTCAAGGTCGCGAGCATCGTCGGCGGCGACGTGGCCGAGAAGGACCGGAGCCAAGGCGCCGTTTTTCCGGTCTACCAGGAGCTGCAGAAGCTCGCGGAAGCCAACAAGCGTGCCTTCCGGAAAATTTCCGAGGCCGACAAGCTCAAGACGTCGACGCTCACGATGGAGATGGACCAGGAGCACCGGTTCAAGCTCATGAAGCGCATCATGCTCTCGGCACAGCAGGCGGAGTTCATTACATTCAAGCTGATGGTGGCCAAGCAAGGTGAATAGACGGGTCCTGACATCCCTGCTCGGTTTCACTCTGCTCTTTGCCTTTGCATCCGCGGCGAAGGCGGAGCTCGGCGCGTTCGACGGCTACGAGATCCGCGTCATCCGTCCGCGCTTCATGGCGAAGCGCAACCGGATCGAGGTCGGCGGCGAAGGCACGCTGATCATGAACCAGTCGTTCATCTACACCCTGATGGCGACCGGGCTGCTCGACTATCACTTCTCCGAGATGTTCGCCTTCGAGTTCGGCGCGTCCTACGGCTTCTCGATCGACAAAGAGGACAAGCGGATCCTCGAGGACGAGTTCGAGATCAACACCCAGATCCTGCGCACCGAGTACATCTTCGGCGCCGGCCTGATCTGGACGCCGATCTACGGCAAGACGCAGCTGCCGTCGGGCCAGGTCGTCTACTTCGACTCCTTCGGAACCGTCCAGGCCGGCATGACGGGCATCCAGTACACCTACGAGCAGTGCGTCGACCCGCCGGAAGAAAAAGCCGGCGAGCTGCCGCCGAAGCCTGCCGAGCAGACCAAGTCCTATCCCACGCTGTCGCTCGGCGTCGGTCAAAAATACTTCCTCAGCCAGGACTTCGGTCTG
>JAYVBB010000738.1:0-11391 GCA_043750715.1 Pseudomonadota bacterium
ATCTCCTGCCTCGGGTTCGGGAAGTTGCGCTCGTCCCAGGAAAGACTTCCCATGCGGCTGTGGTCGGGATCGCCAAAGGTGCCGCCAAACCACTGCAAGTCGAGCGCGAAGCCTTCGACGGGAAAATGCGCGGCGCGGAGATTCGCCAACGTCGTCCGGATCTCGCCCCAGTTCAGAAAGCCGAACTCGGACACCCAGAGACCGAAGCTCCGCTTCGGCGGCACGGGCGGCCTCCCCGTCAACTCCATGTAGGACTGGCGCAGCGCCGGCAGGTCGTCGCCCTGCAGAAAGAACCAGCGCAGCTGGTCGCCCCACATACCGATCCGCCAGGGCGCCGAACGGAAGTCCCACATCTGCTTGTAGACCTGGTCGACGAAAAAGCCGTAGGCGTCGTTGCCTTCGCCGAGCGCATACATGATCGGGAACATGGAGTAGTCGTTCGCCCCGCCGGCAAACCCTCTGAGCCGCGCCCCGTAGCCGTCGGCCAGCGGATCCCAGACGCGTCCGATCCAGTCGCCGTCGGCGCGCTCCTCGGCGAAGTACTGGCCGAGGCCGTAGACATTCCGCGTCGCGGGCGACGTGACGACGAGACTCTTCCAGGGTTGATCGAGCGACTCCGGACAGACCACCTGCACGTCGCGGCGTTTGCCCAGATCGTAAACCGTCGCGCAAAGGCGTTCGTCGACGGTGACGCGCAGGGTTGCGGTCTCGATCTGACGAGCCCCGGCGGTGAAGCGGGACGGACCGGCGTAATCCGTCTTCGACACCATCGGGGTCGTGTAAATCGACCGCGTCTCGTCGCGCTGCCCCGATCCAAGCTCGAAGTGCAGCAGGTCGTCGCGCAGTGCTTCGACCACGACGAACTGGTCGCCTCCGCGGAAGACCCGGCGAAAACCGTCGCCCTGTCCGGCATAGGCAAGCGGGACGGAGGCAGCGAGGTAAAGGGCCAGGGCGAGACGCATCGGGACCTCGGGGATTCCAGGGCTTCGGGTATGGTTCGTGTTAACGAGACAATACCCGAGGCTTTCGCCCGCGGTCCACGCGAAAAAGGACTCTTATTGCAGCGCGTTGGTGCCGAACTGGCAGCCACCCGGCTGAGTTTTGCCGTCGACGATCTTGTCGCAGAGGGTCAGCGTCGTCGTCGACGTGTCGGTCTTGGTGCAGCGGTCCTGGCCGCCGTCACCGTTCTTACCTTGGGCTGCGATCGAGGTGATGCTCTGGGCCTTGGTGTCGATCGTGTAGGTCGACGCGGCGGGCATCGGCCAGCTCTCATACAGAGTGAAGTCGCCCCCGGCCTGCGGAATCGTGACGACGATGCGCATCTGGGCCTGGCCTTCGCTTGCCGAAACCTTGGAGACCTCGATCGAGACGTCGAAGGTCACCGTCCCGTCGCTGGCGTTGGCCGTCCAGGACTTCGTCTCGGCGTCTTTGTAACGCCCGTCGGACGCCGGCAGGATGCCGACCGGAAGAGGCTTAGAAAGCTTGATAACGCGGCCGGAGGCGCTGCGGATCTCTTTCGCGAAGACTGCGTAAGCCACGTAGTCGAGGCCGTCATCCTGGGCTTTTTTCAGGTCGTCGCCCTTCAAACGGATGAAGGTCGTCTCCTGGTTGCGCTTTTCCATGCTCTGCGCCGAATTCGCGATTTCGTCGCACTTGTCGTCGGGAACGCCGTCGCTGCCGCTGATCTTGATGTCGCAGTAGACCTTGCTGTTGGACTTTTTCACGATCATCGACTCGGCCGTGTACGACGTTTCGACGTTGATCGTCGTGACGTGGTTCATGCTGCCGCAGATCGAGTTGCCTTTGCCGTTGTAGCGGAACGCAGGATAGGCGACCTTGGCGTTGCCGCCGTCGTCGCCGGAGCCTTCGGATTCGTCGCCGGCCAGCTCGCCGATGTCGTCGCCGCCGGCCGCTTCGGATTCCTTGCTGCCCGAGGTTCCGCCCTTGCCGCCGCCGCCGCCGCCGGAGCTGCTGCCGGTCGTACCCGTGATCCCGGGGCCGGAGCTACAAGACGACGCAACGACCAATGCCCAGCCGATGCCGAGCAGAGCCAATGCCTTGCGTTGAAACGAAAATCGCACGGGAATCTCCGAATGGACGTATGAGTCTTATCGGCCAACTCCCAAGAATTCTTGAGGTAAATTGCTTTCTTTAGCGAATTCGGAAGCTTACCGCTTCTTGAAGACGAACTTCGCGTCGACGCTGCGATTTCGCTTCACAGGCGCAGTCGGCGGCTGCACGACCAAAGCTTGCGGGCCGTAGAGAGTCGACCAATAGAGCAGGTCGCCGTCCACCTTCGCGACGGCACGCTCGATGAAGCCGAGCGCGGGAAAGACGGCGCCGTTGCAGGATTTGCCGGCGACGCTGAACGTTTCCATCAGCTTTGCTTCCGCGCCGCGGCAAGTGAGATTCCCCCGCTGCTCCATCTCGACGGAAATCGGGTCGAGGTAACGCATCGTCAATGAGTCGATCGTCACGTCGACTTCGACCGCTCCGGGAAGGCCGGCGGTCGGACCGACGACGGTGTAGGTGCCCTGGCGCTCGATGATGCACGAGGTCGAATGAATCAGTTTACCCCGCGTGTTGTACGCAGTGAGCGTCGACTTGCCCGCGCAGTCGAACTTCAGCGCGAGGCGCGTGAATCCGTGGCCGAATTCACTGACGTAGCCCGTATCCCATTCGCCCTCGAGTGGGCAGGTCGCGGCAAGCGCACGCGGGGAGGCCGCCAAAACGGTGCAAACCGTGAAAACTTTCAGGAATCTGCGCATCGGAAGCCCGCCTTTTTCGTTAGCCCCCTTTCCATACACTCTATATAGTCGGCACACAATGAGGTTCCCATGGCTTTCGTTTCGCTTCTGCTAGTCGTATTTTCGGCGTTTACCGCCAAAGCGGAAGACACCGTTTACAGCGTCGTTCCTGCCGACTGGCTGACAGAAAACGCCGAGTATTCGTCGTTCACCGGGCAGCCGAGCCGTGAATATCCGGAAGCACCGACCGTCAGCGAGTTCAAAGAAGACCTCACGATAACCAACCGCTACCTCTTCTCGCTGGCTTTCGACCGGGTCGACGAGGGCAAGCTCTTCCTGGCTTTCGACAGCGGCGAGATTTCGAAGCTCGACCACAAGACCGGCCAGATGGTGTGGACGACCAAGCTCGCCGACACCGCGGAAACCTTCGCGATGTCGAGCGACGGAACGCGCCTCGCCTTGGGATCCCTGAACGACAAAGTCTTTCTTGTCGACGCGCAGAGCGGTGCAAAGGTCCGCGAAATCCCGGGCGTCTGCTCGATCTACTGCACGACGGTCGGCTTCTCGAGTGACGGCACGCTCTTGGTCGTCGGCGACGCCAACGGCTTTCTCAGCATCGTGAACCTCGCGACGTATCAGGTCGTCTGGAAGAACAAGGTCCACGACTGGCCGGTACGGAAAGTCCTCGTCATCTCTTCCGACCAAAAGACCTTTCTGGTGTCGTCGGACGTCAGCGAAGTCGTGCTCTGGGACCCAGACCAAGCACAGCCGATCCGCCGCCTGAAAGGTGAGCACGCCGACGGCGGGGCCAGCGATTTCTGGGTCAATTCCCTGAGCCACATCGAGCAGTCGGGCCGCTTCGTGATCGGCGGCTACACCGACGTCTTCATCGTCGACGCCTCGACCAGCGAGACCCTGAAAACATACTCCGGCGCCGATCAGAGCATCATGCAGGCCCACGCGAGCAAAGATCTCGACCGGGTGCTCGGCATCTCGCGCGACCAGGTCATCTACGAATGGGACACCGAGACGGGCGACGTCGCGGCGACGACCTGGATGAAGTCCACCATCTGGGGCTCGTTCTTCGACAGCGCGATCTCGCCGTCAGGCAACTACACGGCCGTCGGCTCGCTGGAAGCCGTCTTCGGCTTTCCGCCCAAGGTGTACAACAAGATCAAAGTCTACAGCACGCCTCTGACGCCGACGCGGCTGTGACGCTCGCTGAGCCGGGCATGCGACTGATGCCCGCCGGTGACCAGCAGCACGTCGATGCCTAACGCGTCGCCGACTTCCAGGTCGTGATCGGTGTCGCCGACCAGGATCAGCTGGTCGGGAGCGACGCCCATTGCCGCGATGAGCTGGCGGCCGCGGTCTATCTTGGACCGCGCATAATGATCGGTCAGGCCGTAGACGTGATCGAAATGGCCGTCGATCCCGTGATGAGCGAGCAGGCTCTTGAGGTCGGCTTCCGGGGCGGCCGACAGCACGGAGCAGGCGATCCCTTCCTCGCGGAGGATACCCAGCAGCTCCGGCACGCCGCCGAACAGGCGCGCTTCGCGGACGCGCTCCAGATAAGTCGTCATGAAGTCGGTTGCGACCACTTCGAACGGCGTACGTTCGAGATCGAAGCCGACGTCTTTGTAGTACTCGATCACGGGAAATCGGAAGACGCGCCGGTAGTCGTCGAGCGAGACCTCTGCCAGACCGTGCTTCTTCAGCATGCCCTGAATGATGTCAAGGCAGAGCTCGACGTCGTCGAGCAAGGTGCCGTTCCAGTCCCAGATGACGTGAGTCTTCCCTTGGAAGTGAGCTTTGAGAGAGATCATGGCGGTTTCGGCAGGTCCTCTGCTTCGGGCATTTTGTAAGGCTCCGACCCGTCTCCGTGGAGCAGGTAGGAAATTTTGCCGTATTGGCTGTCCGTGGTGGCGATGTGGAGGCGGCCTTTGACCCAAACCGGGCCCCAGGAACGCTGTGGCGCCTTGCCGGCCTTCATGCGCACCATCACCATCTGGTTAGGCGGCGGCGGTGGCACGTGAATACAGGCCTGGGGGCTCGGCACCAGGAGAAATTCGCTGAGGCCGTCGTCGTCGTCGTCGAGCGGCACGACGAAGCCCGGTACCTTGACGAACTTGCCGTCCATTTCGGCGAGCTGCGGCGTCTTGTTTCCCGTCTGGTAATCGAGGTCGCGGAGCAGGCGCCAGTCGACTTCGCGGTACACGCCGTCGGCCGGTTTGCCGTCCTCGTCGCCTTCGGCGTTGCCCCTGCTGACGCCATAAACGACCACGGCAATGACCGGCAACAAGGTCAGGCCTGCGATCAGGGCAATTTTAACCGGTGTCTTCAACGGCGACTCAGAGGCGGACGGTGAGGCCGTCGTGCAGGGTGTTGCGGTAGGCGCGCCCGGCCGGAACGGCGCCGAGGACCAACCCTAGCACGAAGACCGCGGCGAGATAAATCAGCTCCTCGAGCGACAGGCCGGAGATGGGAACGTAAAGCCCAAAGTGCCGCTCGATGACTGGTTGCAACGTGAACAGGAGGACGTAAGTCAGCGCCACGCCTAGAGTCCCCCCGACCAGCGTGAGGAACATGGATTCGAAAATCATGAGCGAAAAGATCAGCCGGGGCCCGGCGCCGACCGAGCGCAGGATCGCCATCTCGCGCCGCCGCTCGTTCAGGGAATTGTATAGGGAGACCAACATGCCGAGCAGACCGACGAGCACGACGAAGGCCGACACGACGCGCAGGCCGTCCTCCGCGTAAGAGATCCCGTCCCAGAGCTCGCTCAACGCCACGCCCGGAATGATCGCCATGATCGGCTCGTCCGGAAAGTCGTTCAGCTGGCGCTGCAGCCTGAGGGTATCCATCCGTGATTTCGCCCCGACCAGGAACGCCGTGATCTGATGCACGGGGAGCGCTTCATTTTCCAGCTGTGCCGCGGTTTTCCCCTCCCCTTCGCGCGGCGGCGCGCCGTCGGTCCAGTCGGCATGCATCGCTTCCATGCCGTGCAGCGAGACGTAAACGGAGCGGTCGATCGGCGTCGCGGTGGAAGCGAGAACGCCGACGACGACGAACGGCTTGTCGGCGTGGGACTGAAAGGAGACGTCGGCGATACCGTGCTGGAGGACTATGCGGTCCCCGACTCTGTGCCCGGTTTTGGCTGCGACCGCCGCGCCAAGCACGACGTCGAACAGGTTTTTCGGCAGGGCCCCGCCTTCGAACGCCACCGTCCGGTCACCCCGGTACCGGTAGTGCTCGTAGAAGTCGTTGGTCGTGCCGACGACGCGAAAGCCGCGGTAGCTGTCGCCCAGCGAATAGGGAATGGTCCACGCAACCTCGGGAAGCGCCGCGATCTTCTCGTACGTCCCGTAGGTGACGTTGTTCGTTGCGCTGCCCATCCGGAACACGGAATAGAGCAAAAGCTGAATGGTACCGCCCTTGGCGCCGACGATCAGGTCGGTCTTGCTTATGGTCCCTTGAAAGCTTTCCCGGGCTCCGAGACGAAGGCGCTCGACGCCGATCATCAACGCCACGCTGAGCGTCACCGACGCCAGCGTCAGAAAGCTCGCGAGGCGGCGGTTGAGCAGCGATTTCAGCGCCAGACGCAGGGTCAGCATCGGTTGATGTCCCGGAGCGCCACGACGTCCTGGAAGAGCGGCATCAGCGCCCGGTCGTGGCTGACGAACAGCACGCTCGAGCCGGACAGCTCCGCTTCGTCGAAAAGCAGTTTGATGAACGCTTCCCTCTGGTCGCTGTCGAGAGCCGAAGTCGGCTCGTCCGCGATCACCAACTCCGGCGAACCCGCCAGAGCCCGGGCGGCTGCGACGCGCTGCTGCTGACCGACGCTGAGCTCGGTCACGGGCCGGCGCAGAAGCGGCTGGATGCCGAGGCGGGAGGCCAGCCCCGTGGCCGCGTCCTCGAGGCTTTTGGCGCCGATGCGGGCGCGGCGCTCGGGGCTGACGCGGAGCGGCAGCAGGATGTTTTCCATGACGTCGAGATACGGAATCAGGTTGAACATCTGAAACACGTACCCCACGTGCGAACCCCTGAAAGCGTCGCGCGCCTGGCCTTTCAACGATTTGTAGTCGCGTCCGAGGATGTTCACCTCGCCGCTCGAGGCTTCGAGGATTCCCGAGAGCACGCCGAGCAGCGTCGTCTTGCCGCTGCCACTTGGGCCGTGCAGAAAGACGCGCCGGCCCCTCGGCACCGTGAAAGACGGGACGTCGAGCACGGGCTTGGCATCGGGACGATACCGATAGGTCAGACCCTTGACGTCCACGGCAAGGGTTTCAGTCATAACTTGATGGCGTCCTGATCGCTCGTGACGTCTTTGCCGCTTTGCGTGGCGTCGCTCAGGACCTGCACCTTCACTTTTTTGATCTTGGGGAAGACCTTCAGCAGGCCGAGCTTGAACGTCGAACCGGCGGCCGTCTTCTCGCAGTTGAAGGTGTAGTCGACGTCGACGTCGGCGTGCTCGTCGTCGGTGAGGTTGTCGGAGAGCATGACGTTCGAGACTTTGCAGCCGAGGTCGGCGGGCAGGATGAAGAGGTCGCCGACCTTGTCCTTGAGGGTCTTGACTACGTCCTCGTATGCTTTTTTCTCAGCCTCGGTTTTGGGCTTTCTTTCGAAGCCGAAAAGCGCCTCGCCGGTGATTTCCGCGCCGATCAGCAGCATGTTTTTGTCGATCGCGACGCTGACCGTCGCGACGCCGTGCTCGTGGGCTTTCGCTCCAGCGGCAAGCGCCGGGGCGGTCATCAGCAGGATTGGTAGGAGCAGTGCTTTCATCCGGTTAATCTATGAGATTTTCCCGGCACGGGCAACCGTCACACGTATTTCTCATCCCCGCGGTGGATCTCGAGCCGGCCGTCGTCGGCTAGCTTTTGCGCCAACTCCGCGATCTGCCGCTGCGCCGCCTCGACGTCGGACACCTTCACCTTCGGCATCGTCTGGAGGTCGTCCTGGAGGATACCTCGGGCTCGACTCGAAAGGTTCGCGAAAATCCGCGTCTCGACCGCCTGCGGAGCCTTGCGGAGCGCAAGCCGGAGCGACTCGGCGGGAACCGCCTTGAGGAGCTCCTGCATGCCGCGGTCGTCGAGCTTCACCAGATCGGCGAAGGTGAACATCTCGCGTCGAACCTCGTCGGCCAGGTCCGGTTGGCTTTCTTCGATCTTTTCCAGCAACTGGTCGCTTTGGTCTTTCCCCAAGGCATTGAGAAGGGCCGCGACCTTGTTCGGGCCGCCGATCGCCAGGCGGGCCCTGCCGGCACGCTGCGATTCCTTGCGAAGGGCCTCTTCCAAATCAAAAAGGACGTCGGACTCGACCGGTCCGAGCTTTGCCAGGCGGAGGATCAGCTCGGTGCGCAGGGCGTCGGGGACGAGCTTCAGCAGCTCGCTCGCCCGCTTGGCGTCCATGTGCGCCAGGACGATCGCGACCGTTTGAGGCAATTCCTGCTTGAGATACGTACTGAGCGTCTTGACTTCGATTCCCGCGAGCGTCTCGCGGAGCGCCGGCGTCGCCATGTCGAGGGTATGGTCGAGGTTGATCCCGATGCCGCCCCTGGCGAGTGCGTTCTCGAGAAGCTTTCTCGCCGTGCCGGAGTTCCCGACGACGAAGCGTTGCGGCGACTCGAGCTGGCCGTTAAATTCCTCCAGCACCTCGTCGACCGTTTCCTGGTCGACGCGGCCAAGCCGCGACAGGGCTTCGGCGACGCGCTTCACTTCCGGCGGAGCCATTTCCGACATGATCTGCCCCCCGACCTCTTCGCCCAGCGCTAGCAGGACGACGGCGGCTTTTTCCGCGGAAGAAAATTTGCGGGCTCCCATGGCGTTACTCCCGGGAATTCCATCGACTTTTACCGCGGGAAGCTTGAGAGCGCCGCTTTAGGCTTTAGGTTTCGCCGCCTTCCGCGCCCTCAGCTGCTCCTGCGTCTTCCGCATCGTCCGTTTCCTCGGTCACTTCGGAGCTTTCCAGGCAGTGATCGACGAACTCCGGCCGGATCTGCAGATTCGCTGAGATCCGGTACAACGTCTGAATTTCGGCCTGGTCGACCGAGCCGTCGGCGCCGGCGATGATCGTCAGATCCTTGATGACGTTGAGCTTGGAAACGACCGGGATCATGACGTTGAGTTTTTGGCAGAGGTTGCCGAGCCGCTCCCAGAGATCGTCGAGCGACGTCGAGTTGAGCTCCGCAAGGCGAGTGGCGACTTCTTTCCCGTCGAGCAGCGAGCCCAGGGCGGTTATCTCCGACGCATCAACGTCCCCGTTCGCAGCGGCGACCAAAAAACCGCCGGTGAAGATGAAGTCCCGCATGTAGCGACTGATGTCAGAGCCTTCCGAAAGGTAGGCCGGTTCCATCATCGCCATGAATTTCTTGATCTCGAGTTCAAGCTGCGCCTCGGAAATCTCCGCGACGTCCTCCCGGCCGATGAGCTTCAGGTAGTTTTCGCTGCGATGGAACATATCCAGCGCCTTGACCCGCATCGGGCTGAAAGGGTGCGTGCTGTACCAGTCCTCGGGATCGACTTCGCCGTTCGTCTCGACCGAGAGCTCCCGAAACTGGTCGACGTACTCCCGCAGCTGAAAGCTGAGGCTGTCGGTCGTGACGCCGGAAGAAAGCTTGAAAAAGGCGCGCGCGGCGGCGTCGAAGTTCTTCGAGCAGATCAGCCCGACCCGGTCGGCGCTGATTTCCGCGTTGCGCTTCCAGGCGAAAAGCCGCATGGCGTGCAAGGGCGAGAACTCTCCCTGGGTGTCTCTTTCGAGCAGGAAGCGAGCCGGAAAACGGCTGTGCCGAAACAGGGCGTGCCCGATCTCGTGACCCAACACGAAAGCGAGCTCGCTCTCGTCGAACTTTTCCAGCAAGGACGAGGTGACGCCGATGATGAACCGGCCACCCTGCGGCGGGAAGCAAAAGGCGTTAAGCTCGACGTCGGAGGTCACGTAAAGGTCCAGGTCTCCGATCAGCCCGAGGCTCTCCTGGCACTGGCGCAAAATGTCGAAAACCTTCGGGGCGATCTTGGGCGTCAGCTTGAGACCGGTTTTCAGAAGGTTTTTGCGGGCGTTGTACGGCTTTGCTTCGCTGAGGATCCGGGTGGCCGCGGTCATGAAGGCTTCGTCTTCGAGGAAGGCCAGGACGGCGTCGCGATCTCCGTCATAAACCGTCAGGTCCAAATCCAATGAGCAAATCTTCTGGTCGTAGAGTATGGGCTTCGGGGGAGTTGCTTCGACCAAAGCCAGGGGCCTCGTTTCGACCGGCAGTGCCTTGATCTTCTCCGCCATTTCCGAGGCGAGGCGGGCGACCTCATGCTGATCTCCGCGCGCCGCCGCCAAATGAATCGCTGCCGCGTATTCCGCCTGCAGTGCCGCGAACACTTGGAGGAAGACGCCTGCCGACGAAGGCTCCGGTTTCTTTGCCGCGCTGCTCAAGGTTGTCTCCTTCGACGGTTGATGCATTCGCGTGTCGGCGGAGAGCGGACCGAAACTAAGATAATTACGAAAAGAATGTTTTATGCTGGTCGTTTTGGGGGGATGCGACCGAATTCTGCTTTAGAGGTCGTTGCGGAGGACTGCCCTGTACCGCACCTGGCCGCGGCGGAGCCTGGCGAAGGCCTCGTTGGCTCTGGACATCGGCAGGGTTTCGATCATCGGTCGCACGCCCTGGGCGGCGGCGAAGCGCATCATCGCGTGCTGCATCGACGGACTACCGATGACGCTGCCGGTCACCGTCTTTTGGCCGTCGAGCAGATGATCCGGATGAATGGACAGCGGTTTCGACGGCACGCCGGTCAGGCAAAGCGTTCCATTCAGCTTCACGAGCGAGAGCCAGTCGTTCCACGGCAAGTCCGCATACGTCGTCGTCAGAATTAAATCGTAGGCGCGGCCCTGCCGGCGGAACGCGTCGGCTTCGTCGGGCGTCGCGAACGTCGTGGCGCCGAGCTCGAGCGCTTCGTCCCGTTTCGTTTCGACCGGATCGAAGGCAGTGACCTCGGCTCCCATGGCGTGCGCGAAGCGCACTGCCAGATGGCCGAGGCCGCCCAGGCCGACGATCGCAACGCTCATGCCGGGGCGCTTGATGTGGCGCGCCAGCGGAGCGTGGACCGTCACGCCCGCGCAAAGCAGCGGCGCGGCGTCGTCGGAGGATATCTCCGCGGGAATTTCGACGACGAATCGCGCGTCGGCGCGGACGTGGGTCGCGAGGCCGCCGGGCTGATCGACGCAGGTTCTCTTCTTCGCCGTCTGGCAGAGATTCTCGAAGCCCGAAGCGCACCATTCGCAGGTCCCACAGGAGCCGCGCTGCCAGCCGATGCCGACGCGCGTCCCCACCTTGACCCGGGACACGGAGGAGCCGACGCGCGCGACCCTACCGACGATCTCGTGGCCCGGCACCAAGGGGAACTTGCTGATGCCCCAATCGTCATCGACGAGATGCAGATCCGAGTGGCAGACCGCCGTGCATTCGACTTCCACCTCGACGTCGGCCGGTGCCAGATCGCCAAAGGCGAAGTCGTGCGGCTCGAGAGCCGCCTTTGGCAGAAAGGCGGCTAAGGACCTTACCGTCATTGACGGAAGTAAACTTCGAAGATGCAGTGCTGGCCGCCGATGATCTGGGCGTAGTCAAAGGCGCGTTGCAGGGCGAAAGCCCCGCGCTCGC